>NZ_JBEZKL010000012.1:15369-102481 GCF_040704695.1 Streptomyces sp. NPDC048411 | reverse complement strand
CATTCGTAGGGTTGGGTCGCCCAGGGGTGCTGGGTGTGGCTATCAGGCGGCTGCCGTCTCGTGGCTTGCCTCGCTTCGCCGCCCGGCACCCCACGACGACTCGGCCGCCGATTAGGAAGTGCGAACAAGTCGCTGCGTAGAGCAATGCCGGCGAGGTCGTCCGTGGTACGCACAGAACGAACACAGACGTCAGGAGCACGATGAGCCGGATATGGGCGGGGATCGACAGCGGCAAGGGTCACCATCACGGCCTCGCGGTGGATGCCGACGGCAGGACGCTGCTGTCGCGGCGGGCCGCCAACGACGAACCCGAGCTGCTGAAACTGATCGGTGACGTCCTTGACCTGGCCGCCGGCCGCCCGGTCACCTGGGCCATCGACATGACCGGTGGGGAACCCGCGCTGCTGCTGGTCCTGCTGATCAACCACGGCCAGGAAGTCCTCTATATGCCCGGTCGGCTGGTGAACAGGGCCTCCGACGGCTACCGAGGTGAGGGCAAGACCGATGCCCGCGACGCCTACGTCATCGCCGACCAGGCCAGGATGCGCCGCGACCCGCGGCCCATCCGCCCCGGCGACGAAGCCGCCATCGAGTTGAAGCTGCTGACCGGCCGCCGGGCCGACCTGGTCGAGGACCGCACCCGCTCGGTGAACCGCCTGCGCGGCACCCTGCTGAGCATGTTCCCTGCCCTGGAACGGGCCCTGGAGGTCACCAACGCCGGGCCTCTCAGGCTGCTGACGGGCTATCAGACGCCGGTCGCGATCCGCCGTGCCGGGATCTCGCGGCTGACCACCTGGCTGGCCAACCGCAAGGTCCGCAATGCGAGATCCCTGGCCGAGGCCGCGGTCGAGGCCGCCGAGCGCCAGCACACCGCCGTCCCCGGGGAGAAGACCATCGCGAAGCTGGTCCACACACTGGCCGAGGAGGTGATGGCCCTCAACCAGCAGGTTTCCGAGATGGACAAGCTCATCGAGGGCCGGTTTCGCGAGCACGAACTCGCCGACATCCTCCTGAGCGTCCCCGGCATCGGCTCCGTGCTCGGCGCGGAGTTCCTCGCCGCTGTCGGCGGCGGCCTGGAGGAATTCGACTCGCCAGATGCTTTGGCGGCCTTCGCCGGAGTCGCCCCGGCACCTCGCGATTCGGGCAAGGTCAGCGGCAACCTCCACCGGCCAGTCACCTACCACCGCAGGCTCCAGCGGGTGTTCTACACCTCCGCGCTGGTCAGCGTCCGCTACGACCCGAACTCGCGGAAGTTCTACGACCGCAAACGTGCGGAGGGGAAGAAGCACGTCCAGGCCGTACTCGCCCTCGCCCGCCGACGCGTCAACGTTCTGTGGGCCCTGATCCGTGACCGGCGGTGCTATCAAGTCGCACCTCCAGTGACTACGGCTGCTTGACAACAGCATTAGGAAGCGAGACGCGCGGCGAGAGCCTTGGCCTTCTCCGTGGCCTCGGTGAACGCCCTGGCGCGGGAGGCCTCGGCGAGCGGGATGAGCTCGGCCATCGCGGGCTGGGAGTGGGCCAGCGTCAGCTCCGGGACGATGAAGTCGACCTCGGCGCCGAACATGCTTGTCAGCAGCTTCTGCAGGTAGTTCTGGACGAACTCGCAGTCCTCGCGCGGGGTGCCGGGGGCGTACGAGCCGCCGCGGCTGGCGACAACGGTGATCGGGGTGCCCGTCACCGGGCTGTCGGGACCCACGTTGCGGCCGACGATGATCACCTGGTCGAGCCAGGCCTTCAGGGTCGACGGGATGCTGAAGTTGTACATAGGGGCGCCGATCAGGACGGCATCCGCGGCTTCCAGCTCGGCGGCGAGCTCGCTGCGCAGCGGGTCCTCGGCGCCGGCGGCTGCCGCTGTGGCGTCCAGGTGGGGCAGCGGGTTCGCGGCGAGGTCGCGGTAGACGACCTGTCCGTCCGGGTGCTGCTCAAGCCAGGTCTTGACGAAGGTGGCGGTTACCTCGCGCGATGCGGAGCTCAGCGGGAAGACGGCGGAGTCGAGGTGCAGAAGCGTGGCCATGGGGGATCTCCACGGATATTTAGAGGGCGGTGCCCGGCTGGGGATACAGGGCATCCTTTTCGTATGCACCTAGTAATAACATAGGGGCTTACTAATCATAAGCACCTCACTGCGACGCAGTACCCTGGGTGCATGGCGGAGCACAGTGAGCAGGCGTGTCGACGGGTCGACGTGAGCATCACGCGCGTCTTCGAGCTGTTCGGGAAGCGCTGGACGGGCCCGATCGTCTCCGTCCTTCTGCAGCAGCCGGTGCACTTCGCGGATCTGCGGCGGGCGATTCCGGGCATCAGTGAGCGCATGCTCTCGGACCGGTTGACCGAACTCGGTGCGGCCGGGCTGGTGGTGCGTGAGGTCGACGAGGGGCCGCCGCTGCGGGTCTCGTACCGGCTGACGCGGGCCGGTGCCGCGATGGAGCCCGCCCTGAAGGAGCTGGCACTCTGGGCGCAGACATACCTCGTGGTCGACGAGGGCGGCTGCTGACAGCTCCCGGTGGTTATTGGGGCGTGCTCGTGCCCGGGGTGCTCGTCCCGCCCGACGCGTTGTAGCGCAGCAGGTATTCGGCGAACCGCGCGAGATCGTCCGCGGTCCACTCCGCGAGGCGCTGCTGGTAGGCCGCGTGACGGCTGGCCTGTGTCGAGGCAAGGGCCTGGGTTCCGGCCTCGGTGGGGTGCAGCACCTGGATCCGGTGGTCCGTGGGGTCCGGGTGGCGCTCTACCAGGCCGAGCTTCTCCAGGGTGGCGATCTGCCGGCTGACCGTCGATTTGTCGAGCATGTAGTGCGCGGCCAGATCCGTTGCGCGGCAGCCCTGCCGGTCGTCGATGTGCGACAGCAGTGTGTACGAGACGAGTGGCAGCTCCGGATGGAGGCGGGCCGCGGCGGCGCGCGCCCGGCGTGCGAACGCCGTCAGCTCGCGCCCGATGACGTCCAGCGACTCTTCGCGTTTCCCGGCGGTGTCTGGCACGGTCTCACCTTCCCAAATGTTTAGTTGTATAGTACAACGGATGGGAGAGTTGTAAAAGCCAACCATTGGAGTTCGATGTCCACGGGTTCACGCGCCGCCGGCGGCACGACCGCCGCTGCCCTGCGCCATGTGCTGAGCCATCTCGTCACGCCCCTGCTGATGTGTATCGGGATGGGGCTTGCCTACTTGGGGGCGTTCCATGCTCCGGAACCGCACGACCTGCGGGTGGACGTGGTCGGATCGGGGCCGAGCGCGCACGTGCTCGCGCAGACGCTGCAGGACAAGGGTGACGGCGCGCTCAGCGTGCGTACCGTCCCCGACCGGGACACCGCGGTGAACCACCTGAGGGCACAGGCGAGTTACGGCGCCTACCTGCCGGGGAAGCACCCCGAGCTTCTCGTGGCCAGCGCCTCCTCCGACACCAGCGCCACGGTGGTGGAGAAGGTCTTCA
This sequence comes from Streptomyces sp. NPDC048411, assembly GCF_040704695.1. Lineage (NCBI taxonomy): Bacteria > Bacillati > Actinomycetota > Actinomycetes > Kitasatosporales > Streptomycetaceae > Streptomyces > Streptomyces sp. NPDC048411. Next base: position 99,052 of record NZ_JBEZKL010000012.1, on the reverse strand, counting down.
CGAAGGTGGCGGCCACGCAGGGCCACCCGCTGAAGGTGACGGACACGGCACCGACTGCGGACGGCGATCCGACCGGCCAGGGGATCTTCTTCCTGCTGGTGGCGGTGAGCATCGGGTCGTACGCATCGGTCGCGGTGATCGGTGGCGCGGGTGCGGTGCTGGCGGTGCGGATCAGGGCGGCGCTGGCCCTCGGTGCGTCACTCGTGGTGAGCGTGATCGGGGCGGTGTTCGCGGGGCCGATGTTCGGGCTGGTGGACCACGGGCTGGGCGGACTCTGGGCGATGGCCTGGCTCTACTCGGCGGGCATTCTCCTGATCGGTGTGGGACTGCACACATTCCTCAAGCGGTGGACGACGCTCGGCGTGATGGTGCTGTTCGTGATGCTGAACTTCACCAGTTCCGGCGGCATCTTCCGGCCCGAACTGCAGCCCGGCTTCTTCGGTTCGCTGCACGCGTTCTGGAACGGCGCGGGCTTCGTCGAGGGTGTGAGGAGCCATGTGTACTTCGATGGGCACGGACTCGGCGGACACGTGCTGGTGCTCGCGCTCTGGTTCGTGGTGGGGCTGGCCGCGATGGGAGCGGCCGGGTTGGCCGAAGGGAAGCGGCGGAAGGTTGCTGCGCAGGCTCAGGGTTTGGGTTCGTCCCGGCACCGGGCCGGGACGGAGAACCGGACAGGAACGGAGAGCAGGGTGACGGTGGAGCATCGGTCCGAGGCCGAGGCCGAGGCGAGGGAAGAGTTGGAGGAGGAGCTGGAGGAGGCTGTCGGCGTCTGACCAGGGCAAGGTGCTGTCCACAGGCGTTCGGTCAGGTTTTCCACAGGGGCAGACGGCTGTTGGCGGACGGCGGTACCGTCGTCGGCAGTTGATGTTGGACAGAACATCGGTCGAGGGCGGGGAAGGCTGCGCGCCATGGGTGAGTTCGAAGCGGCAGTGCCGAGGCAGCGGGTTGTGACGGATGAGCCGCGCATACCGGTCGTGCCCGGGTTTGCCCGGCGCGCGGCCGTTGCGGCGGACAGCGCGCCGCAGTCGCCGAGGCGGACGGGCAAGGCGCTGCGCGACCGGGTGCCCAGGACGTCGCACGATGCGCTGATCCTTCCCTCGGGCCGGCCCGACGCCGTGCAGGCGGTCGAGGAGTCGAACCGGGGCCGAGTGCCCGACCTCGCGCCCATCCGGGTGGGGCGGATGGCTGCCACACCGTTCGCGTTTCTGCGCGGTTCGGCCGGGCTGATGGCCCATGACCTGATGGGCACACCGGTGACCGGGGTGGGCGCTCAGCTCTGCGGCGATGCGCATGCGGCCAACTTCGGGCTGTACGGCGATGCGCGAGGCAGCCTGGTCATCGATCTGAACGATTTCGACGAGACCGTGTTCGGCCCGTGGGAGTGGGACCTCAAGCGGCTCGCCACCTCGCTGGTACTCGCGGGGCGTGAGGCCGGGGCGGACGAGGACACCTGTCGGCGGGGTGCGTACGACACGGTGGGTGCATACCGGCGGACGATGCGATTGCTGGCCAGACTGCCCGCGCTCGACGCCTGGAATGCCATCGCCGACGAGGAACTCGTCTCGCACACGGACGCGCGGGATCTGGTCGGCATGCTGGAACGGGTCTCGCAGAAGGCCCGTAAGAACACCAGCGCCCGCTTCGCCGCCAAGTCCACGGAGGAGGCCGAGGGCAGCGGACGCCGCTTTGTCGACGCACCGCCGGTGCTGCGGCGAGTGGCGGATGCGGAGGCCGCGGCGGTCGCGGCGGCGCTCGGCGAGTACGTGGGCACGATCTCGGAGGACCGGGTGCCGCTGCTCGCCCGTTACGCGATCCATGACGTGGCGTTCCGGGTGGTCGGCACGGGGAGCGTCGGAACCCGGTCGTACGTGGTGCTGCTGCTCGATCACCGCGGCGAGCCGTTGGTCCTGCAGGTGAAGGAGGCGCGGCCCTCCGCGCTGGCGCCGTATCTGCCCGCCGTCGGTTTCGAGGTGCCCGAGGCGGCGCACGAGGGTCACCGAGTGGTGCTCGGGCAGAAGCGGATGCAGGTGGTCAGCGACATTCTGCTGGGCTGGGCGACCGTGCAGGGGCGGCCTTTCCAGGTGCGGCAATTCAGGAACCGCAAGGGCAGTGTGGACCCGGCGGCCCTGGCGGCTGACCAGGTCGACGACTACGGGCGGATGACAGGCGCACTGCTGGCGAGGGCTCACGCCCACAGCGCCGATCCGCGGTTGATCGCGGGCTACTGCGGCAAGAACGACGAGCTGGACGAGGCGGTGGCGAGCTTCGCCGTGACGTACGCGGACCGTACGGAGGCGGATCACGCGGAGCTGGTGCGGGCCGTCGGTTCAGGGCGAATAGCGGCCGAGCTCGGGGTGTGAGGGGCGCTCCGCCGACCGTGCGTTCTCGGGGCGCGGGCCGGGGCCATACGCTGGACGGGTGACCCACGAAGCCGCCGGGGTGCCGACCACCCGGAACGACGATGACCGGCAGGACAACGACCGGCAGCAGGAGCAGCACGAGCAGCAGGGCCCTCGGGGCGACACCGACGCAGGCGCTGCCGTTGATGCGCGCCCCGAGGCGCGGCTGGCGAAGGCCGTGCGGGTGGCGGAGCAGGCTCTGATCGAGTTCGAGATCGCGGTGGAGACCTTCCGGGTCGAGGTGGAGAACTTCTCCCGGCTGCACCACCAGAAGCTCGGCCCGATGTACGCCCGCCTCGACGAGCTCGACGCGCAGATCGCGGAGGCCCGAGCCGCTCGGACCGGTGACCCCGAGGATCTGCGCAGGGCTCAGGCGGCTCGGGCGCTCGTGATGCCGATGCCGGGCATCGACGAGCTTTTCCACGACTGGCTCGACTCCGACGGGCTGTCCCCCGAGGCGGCGGCGATGCTGACCGAGCAGCCGGTGCGGCCGCCCAAGCGGGTCCGGCCGACCGAGGAGGCGCGCAAGCTCTACCGCGAGCTGGCACGCAGCGCCCACCCGGATCTCGCCCAGGACGAGATGGAGCGGGCGCGCCGGGACGAGTTCATCACCCGCGTCAACGCCGCCTACGGGCGTGGGGACGAGGCCCTGCTGAAGGAGCTGGCGGAGGAGTGGGCGGCGGGGCCGGTTCCACCGCAGGCGGAGCTCAGCGAGAGCGAGGAGCTCTACGCCCGGCTGAACTGGCTGACCCAGCGCAAGGAACTCTTGACGGTGCTTGCCCAGGAACTGGAGGAGGGCGCGATCGGGGCCATGCTGCGGATGGCGCCCGACGACCCGGACCGGCTGCTCGACGAGATCGCCGAACAGCTGCTGGGTGAGGTCTCGCAGCGAGAGGCGGAGCTGGCAGGTCTGGTGCAGTAGCGTTTCTGGTAAGTCCGGAGCGTACGCACGAGAGAAGGCATGACCCATGAATTTTGCCCCGCTGCCCTCGGTAGATGTCGCGGCGGTGCCGTCGGACGGCCTTGTGCTGGACGTCCGGGAGAACGACGAATGGGCGGCGGGGCACGTCGATGGTGCCCTGCACATTCCGATGAGTGACTTCGTCGGCCGCTTCGGTGAGGTGACCGAGGCGGCGGAGGACGGCCGGCGCGTGCATGTGATGTGCCGGGTCGGCGGCCGGTCCGCCCAGGTCACTCAGTACCTGGTGCAGCAGGGCATCGACGCCGTGAACGTCGACGGCGGGATGCTCGCCTGGGACGGTGCCGGGCGCCCGATGGTCACGGACAACGGCAACCCGGCCTTCGTTCTCTGATCCGGCGAGGATCCTCCCGCGCTCCGGTGGGAGCCGGAGCAGGCCGGGGGTCTCAGCCGAGGGGATGGGCGGCCAGCAGGTCGCCCAGTGCCTCTTCGTGCATCGCTGCGGGGCCGAGCGACAGCTCGATCTGCTTCGCCCAGGCGTGGAAGCGGTGCAGCGGATAGTCGGTGTCCGCGCCGAAGCCGCCGTGCAGATGCTGGGCGGTCTGCACGACCCGACGGACCCCGTCCGACGCCCAGATCTTCGCCACCGCGACATCGCCCGCGACGGGCAGCGTTCCGGGCGCACCGGTGGAGATTCGCCAGGCCGCCTGCCAGAGGGTCACTTCCATAGCCCGCAGATCGATGTACCGGTCCGCGGCCTGGACGGCGACGGACTGAAACGTCGCGACGGGATACCCGAACTGCTCGCGCTTTCCGGTGTATTCGCTTGTCATGGCGAGCACGGCCTCGCCGAGACCCAGCGCGAACGCGCAGGTTCCGGTGGTGAGCAGGGTGCGCAGCCACTCCCAGGCACCCGGCGTACTGATCAGCGCGCTGTTCTCGATCCGTACCGTGTCCAGCTGGACCTCGGCGAACAACTCACCGCTCGTGGAGACCTGTTCGGCGAGTGCGACGCCCTCGGCCGTGCGGTGGACCAGCGCCAGCACGGTCAGGCCCTCGTCCGTGTGGGCGGGCACCGCGATCCAGTCCGCGGACTGGGCCCACGGCACCCCCGACTGCACTCCGTCGAGCACCCAGGCCGCGCTTTCGCCGTCCTCGCCGCTGGACCGGTCCTGGCCCTGGCCGGCCTTTCCCGCAAGGTCCCGGCGGGCGGTGACGGCGAACTCGGCCGGATCGTGGCCGGTGCGGCCGTTGGCCCCGACGGTGAGGACCAGCTCGCCCCGGCCGACTCGGGGCAGCAGCTTGGCTGCCAGGCCGGGGTCACCGTGCTGCTGGATCGTCATCGCGACCGCGCAGGTCTCCAGCAGCGGCACCCGGGCGAGCACCTTCGCCGATTCGCGCAGGACCAGGCAGAGCGCGACTGCGTCGAGCCCGGCCCCGCCGTGTTCCGGTGCCAGCGTCAGGCTCAGCAGGTCACCTGCGGCCAGCCCCGCCCAGACGGACCGGTCGATGTCCTCGGCCACTGCTCCCGGAGTGAGCGCGGGGCTGGGCACTCCGTCGGGCTCGACGCCCGAGAAGACCGCTCTTGCCGCCTCGACGGCCGCCTGCTGCTCCTCGGTGAAGGTGAAGTCCACTGCACTGACCTCCCGCGAACCACTGTGCCCGTACACTGACCTGACGGGTCGTCAAGATAGAACAGGTTCTATGAGAAGGGAACAGGGAAGGGGCGCAGCGGTCCGGGGGACCCGGAGATCCAAGGAGATTCGGGGAGGTTCCGAGGAGATCCAATCGAACCCGGTGGGATTCGAGTGATCCGAGTGATCCGAGTGATCCGAGGGGTCAGCGGTCGAAGTCGATTTCCACCTCCGGTGTGAGCGGATGCGACTGGCAGGCGAGCACATAGCCCGCCCCTGTCTCTTCCGGCTCCAGCGCGAAGTTGCGGTTCATCCGGACCTCGCCCGAGACCAGGAACGCCCTGCACGTCCCGCACACCCCGCCCTTACAGGCGTACGGAGCGTCGGAGCGGCTGCGCAAGACCGTTTCCAGCAGCGATTCGCCGTCCTGGACCGGCCAGTTGCCCGAACGTCCGTCCAGTGTCGCGGTGAGCGTGCTGTGTGCGGGCGCCTCGACCCGCGTGCGGGCGGGAGCGGCTGGGCCGTCGTCGACGTGGAAGATCTCCTGGTGGATACGGGCCCGTTCGACGCCGAGGCCGTGCAGGGCAACCTCTGCCGCCCGGACCAGGCCGAACGGCCCACAGAGATACCAGCCGTCCACCTCTCCCACCGACAGGAGCGCGGGCAGCAGCCCGGTCAGCCGCTCCCGGTCGAGCCGACCGGACGGGAGGCCTGCCTGCTGCTCCTCGCGGGAGAGCACTGTCACCAGATGGAAGCGGTCCGGGTAGCGGTCCTTGAGGTCGGCGACCTCGTCCAGGAACATCGTCGAGGCAGCCGTCCGGTCGCTCCGGATCAGACAGAACCGGGCCTCGGGCTCACGGGCCAGCAGAGTCGACGCGATCGACAGCACCGGGGTGATGCCGCTGCCGCCGACGATCGCCGCGTAGTGACCGGCGCGCGGCGTGAGCACGAAGCGTCCCATCGGGGGCATCGCCTCGACCTGGTCGCCGACGGCGAGTTCCTTGAGGGCGTACGTGGAGAACGCACCGCCGTCGACCAGGCGGATGCCCACCCTCAGCTCGGGATCGGCTGGGGCATCGGCGGCCGGGGTGCAGATCGAGTACGAACGCCGGATTTCTTCGCCCTGGACCGTGTAGCGCACATTGAGGTGCTGCCCTGGCCTGTGGCGGAAGGTCTCGCGCAGCTCGGAGGGCACCGCGAAGGTCACGGCCACCGAGTCGTCGGTCAGCTGCTCGATCGCTCGGACCCGGAGCGGATGGAACATCTACAACTCCTTGAAGTGGTCGAACGGTTCACGGCAGCTCGCGCAGCGGCGCAGCGCCTTGCAGGCGGTGGAGGAGAACCGGCTCAGCAGCTCCGTGTCCGTGGAGCCGCAGTGCGGGCAGCGCACCGAGAGGGTGAGCGCCACCGGTCCGCCGGACCCGGTGGCGGCATCATGCGGGCGCGGGGGTGCTATGCCGAACTCGGCGAGCTTGCGCCGCCCCTCCGCGCTGATGTCGTCGGTCGACCAGGCCGGTGCGAGCACAGTGACCACGGAGACCTCCGGTATGCCGTGGTCGTGCAGCACCTGCTCGATATCGGCCGACATCGCCTCGATCGCCGGGCAGCCGGTGTACGTCGGGGTGAGGCGGACGGTGACTTTGCCCGGGGCGAGCACCTCCACTCCGCGGAGCACGCCCAGCTCCTCCAGGGTGAGCACAGGCAGCTCGGGGTCGGGCACGGACCCGGCGAGCCTGCGCACCTCCTCTTCCAGCAGAGTGCCGGTCACCATGACGCCCCCGGGTGGCTGCGGTGCAGATGCTGCATCTCGGCGAGCATCCGCCCGAAGGGTTCCGTGTGGATACCCTGCCGTCCTGCCCCGGCCGCCCAGGCCCCGGACTGCGGACCGGTCGGCACCGTCAGCGTCGCCTGCTGCAGGACGCCGGTGACGGTGGCCAGCCAGTCGGTGTGCAGCGACGGCCAGTCGATCTCCACTCCCTCGACCGGCTGGAACGGTTCACCGGTGAACCGCCACAGCGCATCCACCCCGCGCTGCATCCGCTGATGACTCTCCTCCGTGCCGTCGCCCAACCGCAGCGTCCAGTGCGTGGCGTGGTCCTGGTGGTATGCGACCTCCTTGACAGCCTTCGCGGCCAGACCGGCGAACTCACCTCCGCCGGCCGCCAGTTGTTCGTACAACCCCTGCTGGTAGACGGAGAAGTACAGCTGGCGGGCGATGGTGTGGGCGAAGTCGCCGTTGGGCTGTTCGACCAGCTGGACGTTGCGAAAGGCGCGCTCCTCGCGCAGGAACGCCAGCTCGTCCTCGTCCCCGGCGAGCGAGAGCAGCACCCGGGCCTGTCCCAGGAGGTCCAGGGCGATGTTGGCGAGGGCCACCTCCTCCTCCAGCACGGGCGCGTGGCCTGCCCACTCCCCCAGCCGGTGCGAGAGCACCAGCGCGTCGTCGCCGAGGGCGAGGGCCGCGGTCACAGGTTCTTCACCCCTTCCGGGATCTCGTAGAACGTGGGGTGCCGGTAGGGCTTGTCGCCCGCCGGCTCGAAGAACGAGTCCTTCTCGTCCGGCGAGGAGGCCGTGATCTCCGTGGATGGCACCACCCAGATGGAGACGCCCTCGGAACGGCGTGTGTACAGGTCACGGGCGTTGCGCAGGGCCATCTCGGCGTCCGGCGCGTGCAGGCTGCCCGCGTGGGTGTGGGAGAGGCCGCGCCGCGAGCGCACGAACACTTCCCAGAGCGGCCAGTCGGTCGAGCTGCTCATGCCGTCGCCTCCGCGTTCGGTGAGGTGTGCATGTCTGTCTGGGACATTTCCGCGCGTGGTGCTTCTGCGATGTGGGCCGGTGCGTGGGCGTGGCGCATCGGTGAGGGGTGCTTGAGCGCGTACGAAGCCGCCGCGTCCCGGACCCAGGCGCCCTCTTCGTGTGCCCGGCGCCGCTGTGTGAGGCGCTGTTCGTTGCACGGGCCGTTCCCGTTCAGGACCTCCTGGAACTCCGTCCAGTCGATCGCCCCGAAGTCGTGGTGTCCGCGCTCCTCATTCCACCGGAGGTCCGGGTCCGGGAGGCTGAGCCCCAGGGCCTCGGCCTGCGGGACACAGATGTCGACGAACCGCTGCCTCAGCTCGTCGTTGGAGTGCCGCTTGATCTTCCAGGTCATCGACTGCGCCGAGTGCGCCGATGCGTCGTCCGGCGGGCCGAACATCATCAGGGACGGCCACCACCAGCGGTTCACCGCATCCTGCGCCATCTCATGCTGCTCCGGGGTCCCGCGGCCGAGGGTGAGCAACAGCTCGTACCCCTGGCGCTGGTGGAAGGACTCCTCCTTGCAGATACGGACCATGGCCCGTGCGTAGGGACCGTACGAGCAGCGGCAGAGCGGCACCTGGTTGGTGATCGCGGCGCCGTCCACCAGCCAGCCGATCGCGCCGACGTCCGCCCAGGTCAGCGTGGGGTAATTGAAGATTGACGAATACCTTTGGCGGCCCGCGTGGAGCTTGTCGAGCATTTCCTCGCGGCTCGTCCCCAGTGTTTCCGCCGCGCTGTAGAGGTACAGCCCGTGTCCCGCCTCGTCCTGCACCTTGGCCATCAGGATCGCTTTGCGGCGCAGCGAGGGTGCGCGGCTGATCCAGTTGGCCTCGGGCTGCATGCCGATGATTTCGGAGTGGGCGTGCTGGGCCATTTGCCTGACCAGCGAGGCCCGGTACGCGTCCGGCATCCAGTCGCGCGGTTCGATGCGCTCGTCGGCCGCAACCGCGGCGTCGAAGGCTGCCTGCTGAGCCGCGTCCGCCCCCGCCGGCCCATCGGGCCCACCTGCTGTCGCCTGCGCGGTCCCTCGCGTCTGGCCCTGCGCAGTCTGGTCCGTAGTCACTGCCGCCATCCCGGGCCCCCTACCGACCGATCGTTCGGTTCAATGACTTCAATGGTGAGTCGGTGGCCCGTAGGGTGTCAACCCTGTGGATAACTGACCGGGGATCGACGGGGATCGGGGCGGGATGGATTCGTACGACGACAGGGGCGTCGGAGACGGGAACGGGAGCGGTGGTCCGGGGGTGGATCCGGGTTCGGACCGGCGTCTCCGTACGACACCGCTCGCTGAATCCGCCGGAGTACCCGCGCCCGTGCGCTCCGGTATCGCCGGACTGTCCCTTCCCTACCAGATCGTGGCCGTCATCGCACTGTCGGTCATCGGGATGATTGCCTGCACCCATCTGGCCATGGTGTTTCTGCACGTCGCCCCGTCCAACACGCTGACCAAGCAGCACGGCAAAGCGGTCGACGACTGGGTCTATCCCGAGTTCGAGCAGAACTGGAAGCTCTTCGCTCCCAATCCGCTCCAGCAGAACGTCGCTGTGCACGTACGGGCCGAGATAGCCGGTCCCGACGGACGTCGTACCACTCCGTGGATGAGTCTCTCGGCCGAGGACGGCAGAGGGATACGAGGCAATCTCCTCCCCAGTCACATCCACCAGAACGAGCTCCGCCGTGCCTGGGACTTTTATCTCAACTCCCACGACATCCAGAACCGCCCGAACGGACTGCGCGGCGATCTCTCCGAGCGCTACATCCGCCGCATCGTGATGCTGCGCCTCGGCGAGCACGACTACGGCGGCACCGTCGAGCGCATCCAGGTCCGCTCCGAGGTGCGGTCCGTCTCCGCGCCGCCGTGGAGCACGGAGAAGATCAGCACCAAGCCGAACTACCGGGTGCTGCCGTGGTGGACCGTCACCCCCGCCGACCTCCCCGGGAACGCCAAGGAGGCGGTCAAGTGAGTACGGCTCCCCCCGGCCGCAAGCTCGCCAGCGGTGTGCAGCGCATTACCTCCTCGGCCCTCGGCCGGTATCAGAGCGCCGTTGTCCGGATCGGTTTCTCCGCCACGTACCTGCTGTTCCTGCTGCGTGAGCTGCCGCACCGCCATGAGATGTATGGTCCCGACGCCCCATGGCGTTGGGACATGGCGAAGCAGCTCATATCGGGCAATGAGTCCCTCTCGGTGCTCATGTGGTCGGACAGCACGGCTTGGTTCGAGACCGTCTATGCGGTCGTCCTGCTTTCCGCCGCACTGCTGATGGTCGGCTGGCACACCCGCGCGATGTCCGTCCTTTTCATGGTCGGTGTGCTCTCACTGCAGAACCGCAGCGTCTTTCTGGGCGACGGCGGGGACAACGTCGTCCATCTGATGGCGATCTACCTCGTGCTGACGCGCTGTGGGCAGGTCTGGTCGCTGGATGCGCGACGTGCGGCGCGGGCACGCCGTACGGAGTCAGGGGCGGACGGCGAGTCGAAGTCGGAGCAGGAGTCGGGAGCGGGAGGCGCCCGGCCGGCCTTGAATGCCGCCGGGATGATTCTGTGGCTTGTGCTCGGCCTGGTCCTTGTTGTGGCCACGGCGACGGACGGCCTCGGTGGCACCTGGTGGCTGCCGACTCTCTTGTGGGTGCTGTGGATCGGGCACGGTGTCTGGTGGGCCGTGAACCGTTACGCGCCGCAGAGCGAACCACGCACGCTGCTCGATGTCCTCGCCAACCTCGCGCACAACGCCACTCTCGTCGTGATCATGGCCGAGGTCTGTCTGATCTACGCGACCGCGGGCTGGTACAAGGTCCAGGGATCGCGTTGGCAGGATGGCACGGCGCTGTACTACCCGCTCAATCTCGACTACTTCACCCCGTGGCCCGCGCTGTCGGACCTTCTCGCGTCCAATGGCGTGATGGTCATGGTGCTGACGTACGGCACGGTCATCGTGCAGGTCGCCTTCCCCTTCACTCTCTTCAACCGGCGCGTCAAGAACGTCCTGCTCGTCGCCATGATGTGCGAGCACGCGGGCATCGCTCTGCTGCTGGGGCTGCCCTTCTTCTCGATGGCGATGATCGCCGCCGACTCCGTCTTCCTGCCGACGGTCTTCCTGGTCTGGCTGGGCGGCCGGGTGACGCTCGGGCGGCAGCTGCTGTTCTCGCGCACGGGCCGGGTGCCCGAGCAGCAGCGGGGCGGCGAGGAGGAGGTACCGCAGCACAGCGGAAGCAGTGGCCATACGCTCGTCGGGTGAGCAGTGATACCGGCAGCAGTAGGAGCAGTAGCAGTGAGAGTCCGTCGGCCGATGGCCTCGGGCTCGGTGAGCAGTCCGCGGAGGCGTTGCAGTACGACGACGGATTCGGGGCGGAGATCGGCGTCGGGCCGCATCCGCTGCCCTGGCCCGAGGGCGAGCGGTACGACCCCGAGCTGCTCGCCCAGGGCGACCGGCGCAATGTCGGTGATGAGTACCGCTACTGGACGCGGGACGCGATCGTCGCCGATCTGGATCTTCGGCGGCACGACTTCCACGTAGCGGTGGAGAACTGGGGCCACGACTTCAATATCGGGTCGGTGGTGCGAACTGCGAATGCCTTCCTCGCCAAGGAGATCCACATCGTGGGCCGGCGGCGGTGGAACAGGCGCGGTGCGATGGTCACCGACCGGTACCAGCACGTGCGGCATCACCCCGACACGGCGGATCTGACCGCCTGGGCGGCAGCCGAAGGGCTGCCGATCATCGGGATCGACAATCTGCCGGGGGCGGTGCCGCTGGAGCGGACCGAGCTGCCGCGGCGCTGTGTGCTGCTCTTCGGGCAGGAGGGGCCGGGGCTGACCGAGGAGGCGCGTAAGCACGCGGCGATGGTGTGCTCGATTGCGCAGTTCGGATCCACGCGGTCGATCAACGCGGGGGCCGCCGCGGCCATTGCCATGCATGCGTGGGTGCAGCGGTATGCGGATATTTCGAGGGGCGTAGGAGCGGTCTGAGGCCGGGGGCACCCGACTGTGCGGGCGGGGCGGCGGAGTGGCGCCTGCGGCGGGTCTCTCGCGCCCCTGCCCGTAGCGGGCGCCCTTCCCGAAATGGGGGCTCCGCCCCCCGGGCCCCGCTCCTCAAACGCCAGAGGAGCTCAAGAGACGCCGAGGGGCTGGAGCCGGGAGAAGCGGGGCGGGCTGTGTCAGGCCTGGCGGCGGACTTCCACCATGCGGAAGCGATTTGATACGAACGCTCCGTCGCACAGGGCCGCGTTGGCCGCAGGGTTGCCGCCCGAGCCGTGGAAGTCGGAGAACGCCGCGGTCTGGTTGACGTACACCCCGCCCGTCAGATTCAGCGAAAGCTGGGCCGACTCGTCCAGGCAGACGTCCTCCACCGCGCGCTCCACCTCCGGTGACGTCGTGTACGCCCCGACCGTCATCGCGCCCTTGTCACGGATCGTGCGGCGGAGCAGCTCCACAGCATCCGCCGTCGAGTCGACCGCGACCGCGAAGGCCACCGGTCCGAAGCACTCCGACAGATACGCCGCTCCGTCGTCCGGCTTCGTGCCGTCGAGCTTCACGACGACCGGGGTACGGACCACCGCGTCGGGGAACTCCGGGTTGGCCACCTCCCTCGAGGCCAAGGCGACTTCGCCCAGCCCTGCCGCGGCCTCCAGGCGGGCCTTCACATCCGGGTTGACCAGCGCGCCGAGCAGCGCGTTCGCCCGGGCGTCGTCGCCGAGCAGACCGGTGACCGCGGCTGCGATGTCGCCCACCACGTCGTCGTACGTCTTGTCGCCCGTGTCCGTCGCGATGCCGTCCCGGGGGATCAGCAGGTTCTGCGGGGTGGTGCACATCTGGCCGCTGTACAGGGAGAGGGAGAACGCCAGGTTGGACAGCATGCCGCGGTAGTCGTCGGTGGAGTCGACGACGATCGTGTTGACCCCCGCCTTCTCCGTGTAGACCTGTGCCTGGCGGGCGTTGGTCTCCAGCCATTCGCCGAAGGCGGTGGACCCGGTGTAGTCGATGATCTTGATCTCGGGGCGGACCGCCAGGATCTTCGCGATGCCCTCGCCCGGACGCTCGGCGGCCAGACAGACGAGATTCGGGTCGAAGCCGGCCCCGCTCAGTACCTCGCGGGCCACCTGCACCGTCAGCGCCAGGGGGAGCACGGCGCGCGGGTGCGGCTTCACCAGGACGGGATTGCCGGTGGCGAGAGAGGCGAACAGTCCCGGATAGCCGTTCCACGTGGGGAAGGTGTTGCAGCCGATCAGCAGTGCGATGCCGCGGCCCGCCGCGATGTACGTCTTGTGCAGCTGCAGCGGATCGCGCTTGCCCTGCGGCTTGGACCAGTCCGCCGTCCGCGGGGTGCGGATCTGCTCCTCGTACGCATACGCCACCGCCTCCAGGCCGCGGTCCTGGGCATGCGGGCCGCCCGCCTGGAACGCCATCATGAACGCCTGACCGCTGGTGTGCATCACGGCGTGGCCGAACTCATGGGTGCGGGCGCTGATGCGCGCCAGGATCTCCAGACAGACCAGCGCCCTGGTCTCGGGCCCCGCCTCGCGCCACGCCGCCATTCCCACGCGCATCGCCGGAAGCAGCACATCCAGGTCGGCGTGCGGATACTCGACGCCGAGCTCCGGCCCGTAGGGCGAGGTCTCGCCGCCCGTCCAGCCGTCGGTGCCCGGCTGACCGAGGTCGAGACGGGTGTGCAGTAGGGCGTCGAAGGCGGCCTTGCCCTCGGCGGCGCTCAGGCTGCCCGGTGCACCGCCCTCGCCGTACGCCTTCGGGTGCTCGGGGTGCGGGGACCAGTACGCGCGCGTGCGGATCGCGTCGAGGGCCTGGTCGAGCGTGGGGCGGTGCTTCTCGGACAGCAGGTGCGGGGAGAGCTCGGCGGCCATGGCGGACCAACTCCTCATCGAGCTGGGCAGGGACGGGCGGACAGAGTTAGAGTAACCGAACGATCGGTCGGGACAAGGGGCCCCACGAAACCTGTGGACAACTCGTAGGGGAGGATCGCGGACATGACCACGGCCAAGCGGGACACGTACACCCCGGAGACTCTCCTCACCGTCGCCGTCCGTGTCTTCAACGAGCGCGGTTACGACGGCACGTCCATGGAGCACCTGTCCAAGGCGGCGGGCATCTCCAAATCGTCCATCTATCACCACGTCGCGGGCAAGGAGGAGCTGCTGCGGCGCGCGGTCAGCCGGGCGCTGGACGGGCTCTTCGGGATTCTCGACGAGCCGGGTGCGACGCACGGGCGCGCGATCGTGCGGGTCGAGTACGTCACGCGACGTACCGTCGAGGTGCTGATAGCCGAACTGCCCTACGTCACGCTGCTGCTGCGCGTACGGGGCAATACGAAGGCCGAGCGCTGGGCCATGGAGCGCCGGCGTGAGTTCGACCAGAGGGTGGCCGAACTGCTGAAGGCGGCCGTCGCGGACGGCGATCTCCGCTCCGACATGGACATACGGCTGGCGACGAGGCTGCTCTTCGGAATGGTCAACTCTCTGGTGGAGTGGTACCGGCCGCAGCCGGGGGGCGACGCAGAGGGGGAGCAGCTGGCGGACACGGTCGTCCAGCTGGCCTTCGAGGGGATGCGTTCCGACCGCTGAACCGTTGACGGCAGGACAGGTCCAGACCACCATCCTTCGGCATGGTTGCCTTCCTTCGTGTTCCCGGGTTCCTGTGTGCTGTCACGTTGCTTGCCGCCGTGTCGCTGACCGGCTGCGGCAGGGGCGACACCGGTGGCAGCGGTGCCGAGAAGGGGGCGGACGCGAGTGAGGCGGCCCGGCAGCCTGATGACTTCGGCTGTCTGACATCGGCCGAGGCCGAGGCGGCATCCATCACCTTCAAGTCCGCCGACTCCACCGAGACCGGCGGCTATATGCCCGGCGGTGCGAGTGGTGTCGGGACAGGCGCGGGGATCGTGCTGGCCCACCAGTCCGACGGCACCGCCTGCCAGTGGAAGGACAAGGCCGACGAGCTGCACCGGGCCGGCTATCGGGTGCTTGCGGTCAATTCGGCGGGCCAGGAGGTCTCCGAGATCGTCGGGGCGGCCGAGTATCTGCGCGGCAAGGGCGCGAAGAAGCTGCTGCTGATGGGGGCGTCCAAGGGGGGTACGGCCGTGCTCACCGCGGCGCCGGAGCTGCAGCCGCAGCCGGACGCGGTGGTCTCGCTCTCCGCGCCGACGCTGTACTCCGGAATGAACGCGCTGGGCGCCGTGCCCAAGCTGACCGCGCCGGTGCTCTACATCGCCGCCGAGTACGACGAGTACTTCGGGGACGATGCGAAGACGCTGAACCGGGCGAGCACCAGGTCGGCGGAGCACAAGCTGATCTACGTCAAGGGCGCCGGTGAGCACGGAGTGGCGTTGCTCGCCAGCCAGGAGAACTGGGCCGCGGTACGGGCGTTCCTCAAGGAATACGGTTCGTGAGAGGCCCTGGTGTCCTTCCTGGCAGGCTTTGCCCCGTCGCGCCGCCCGGCATGCCTGCTCGCCGCATTGGCCTGGGGCCCTGGTAGCTCCTTCCCCAAGCTCTCAGCTTCGTACGAGCAGGGGAGACCCCCCCAGGACGTCCGGCCGCCTTGCGATCGCACGCACCGGACGACGCTCCTCACGGGGCACACACTGCCGGTCACGGCACTACTAGGTCAGCTCGGTGGGACGCTCGGGGCCCGGGTCCAGGTCCGTCTCCTCGAACACCAGCAGCGTGCGGGTGGAGAGCACCTCGGGGATGGCCTGGATCCTGGTCAGGACGAGCTCGCGCAGCGACCGGTTGTCCGGTGTGTGCACGAGCAGCAGTACGTCGAAATCGCCGCTGACCAGTGCGATGTGGGTAGCCCCCGGCAGTGCCTGGAGCTGCTCGCGCACCGTTCGCCAGGTGTTCTGGACGATCTTGAGCGTGATGTACGCGGAGGCGCCCTGCCCCGCCCGCTCATGGTTCACCCGCGCGCTGAAGCGGCGGATCACCCCGTCGTCGATGAGCCGGTTGATCCGAGCGTAGGCATTGGCGCGCGACACGTGGACGCGGTCGGCCACCGACCGTATCGAGGCGCGGCCGTCCGTCTGGAGCAGCCGGAGGATGTCGCGGTCGATGGCGTCAAGGGGCCGCGCGGGCGGAACCCGGCCGGGGTCCTCGGCCCCGTCGGCCATTTGTTCAGCTGCCATGTCCCCGCGCCTCCCTGTCCTGGACAACCTGCCCCTATCCCAGGCTGTGGAGAACCGTTTGTCCACAGGCTGACAGCGCCTGTAGCCAAAATGCGTTCGCGACCGAACAATCGGTAGGTGAGGCGCACCACATCTGCGCCTCGGTACGTGCTCGACATTTCGACATATTCAGCCACACCTCGGTATCGGGTGATCCCCCGATATCGCCAGTTGCCGCTCGATACCCCTCGATGCCAGGAGGTGCTTGTCATGACGGTCCAAGAGCTGCCCGGCGCGGCCGCTTACCGGCCCACGCCGCCCCCGGCCTGGAAGCCGCTCACCGACCCCGCGCCGCTGCTCCCGGACCCCGAGCCGTACCGCGTGCTCGGTACGGACGCCGCGGCCGACGCAGACCCGGAGCTGCTCCTGCGGCTCTACGCCGAGCTGGTGCGCGGCCGGAGATACAACGCACAGGCGACTGCTCTCACCAAGCAGGGCCGACTTGCCGTTTACCCTTCCAGCACCGGGCAGGAGGCCTGCGAGATAGCGGCGGCGCTGGTGCTGGAAGAGCGTGACTGGCTCTTTCCCAGCTACCGCGACACCCTCGCGGCGGTCGCGCGCGGTCTCGATCCGGTCGAGGCACTGACCCTGCTGCGCGGCGACCGGCACACCGGTTACGACCCGCGCGAGCACCGCATCGCCCCGCTCTGCACCCCGCTCGCCACCCAGCTTCCGCACGCCGTGGGCCTGGCGCACGCGGCGCGGCTGGCCGGCGACGACGTGGTCGCGCTCGCCATGGTCGGCGACGGCGGTACCAGCGAGGGCGACTTCCACGAGGGGCTGAATTTCGCGGCCGTCTGGCGGGCCCCCGTGGTCTTCCTGGTCCAGAACAACGGCTTTGCCATCTCCGTGCCCCTGGCCAAGCAGACGGCGGCGCCGTCGCTGGCGCACAAGGCGGTGGGGTACGGGATGCCGGGCCGGCTGGTCGACGGCAATGACGTGGCCGCGGTGCATCAGGTGCTCGGCGAGGCGGTGGCGCGGGCCAGGGCTGGAGGCGGTCCGACGCTCGTCGAGGCTGTGACGTACCGGATGGACGCCCATACGAACGCCGACGACGCCACGCGCTACCGCGTCGACAGCGAGGTGGAGGCGTGGCGGGCGCACGACCCGATTCAGCTTCTGGAGCGGGAGCTGACCGGGCGCGGGCTGCTCGCTGACGACGGCATCGAGGAGGCGCGCGCGGCCGCGGAGCGGATGGCCGCCGGGCTCCGTGAGCGGATGAACGCCGATCCGGTGCTGGACCCGATGGACCTCTTCACCCATGTGTACGCGGAACAGACCACGCAACTGCGGGAGCAGGCGGCCCGGTTGCGGGTCGAGCTCGACGCCGAGCAGGACCACCACGGCCAGAGCGGCCCACGTGGTGCGGAGGGAAGGCGATGACGACGGCGGCTATGACCGGCGAGCAGACGGAGAAGGCCAAGCCGGCCACCATGGCGCAGGCTCTGGGGCGTGCGCTGCGTGACTCGATGGCCGAGGACCCGACGGTGCATGTCCTCGGTGAGGATGTCGGCACGCTCGGCGGGGTCTTCCGGATCACCGACGGGCTGGCGAAGGAGTTCGGCGAGGACCGCTGTACGGACACGCCGCTGGCCGAGGCGGGCATCCTCGGGACGGCTGTCGGTATGGCGATGTACGGGCTGCGGCCCGTGGTGGAGATGCAGTTCGACGCGTTCGCCTACCCGGCGTTCGAGCAGCTCATCAGCCACGTCGCCAAGATGCGGAACCGGACCCGTGGTGCCATGCCGCTGCCGATCACGGTGCGGGTGCCGTACGGCGGCGGGATCGGCGGGGTCGAGCACCACAGCGACTCGTCTGAGGCGTACTACATGGCCACGCCCGGCCTGCATGTCGTCACGCCCGCCACGGTCGACGACGCGTACGGGCTGCTGCGGGCCTCGATCGCTTCCGACGACCCGGTGGTCTTCCTGGAGCCGAAGCGGCTGTACTGGTCGAAGGCGGCATGGTCGCCGGAGGCGCCGGTGGCCGTCGAACCGATCGGGCGGGCCGTCGTCCGCCGCCCCGGGCGCAGCGCGACGCTGATCACGTACGGGCCGTCCCTGCCCGTCTGCCTGGAGGCCGCGGAAGCTGCTGTCGAGGAGGGCTGGGACCTCGAAGTGGTCGATCTGCGCTCGCTGGTCCCGTTCGACGACGAGACGGTCGCCGCTTCGGTGCGGCGCACCGGTCGTGCGGTCGTCGTCCATGAGTCGTCCGGCTTCGGCGGCCCCGGCGGGGAGATCGCCGCCCGGATCACCGAGCGCTGCTTCCACCACCTGGAGGCGCCGGTGCTGCGGGTCGCCGGATTCGACATCCCCTATCCGCCGCCGATGCTGGAGCGGCACCATCTGCCGGGCGTGGACCGGGTGCTCGACGCGGTCGCGCGGCTGCAGTGGGAGGCGGAGAGCTGATGACCCAGGTGCTCGAATTCAAGCTGCCCGACCTCGGCGAAGGACTGACCGAGGCGGAGATCGTGCGCTGGCTGGTGGAGGTCGGCGACGTGGTCGCCATCGACCAGCCGGTCGTCGAGGTCGAGACGGCCAAGGCGATGGTGGAGGTGCCGTGCCCTTACGGAGGTGTGGTGACCGCCAGGTTCGGCGAGGAGGGCACGGAACTTCCGGTCGGGGCACCGTTGTTGACGGTGGCGGTCGGGTCCACTGCGGGAGAACTATCCGCTGATGGGGCTGCGGAGGCCGAGTCGTCCGGCAATGTGCTGGTGGGGTACGGGACGGGGGCACCGGCGGCGCGTCGTCGGCGGGTTCGGCCCGAGGCGGTCTCCGCTGCCGGGGCTGTGACGGTGCCTGTGGCGGAGTCGGCCCCGGGGGCTGTCGCAGGGGCGGTCCCCGCGGCTGTTCCCGGTGAGGAGCCGGGGCCGGTGGCGGTCATCTCGCCTTTGGTCCGGAAGCTGGCGCGGCAGCATGATCTCGACCTGCGGCAGCTGACGGGGTCGGGGCGGGACGGTCTGATCCTCCGGTCCGATGTCGAATCCGCCATCAGGGCGGCGGCGAGCGGAACAGTGGAGTCGGCTCCTGCGTCCGCAGTCCCGGCGTCGTCCCTGGCATCGGTGGCCCCTTCGGTTGCCCGTGCGCTCGCCGGCGAGCGGATTCCGTTGCGCGGTGTACGGGGCGCGGTCGCCGACAAGTTGGCACGCAGCCGGCGCGAGATTCCCGATGCCACGTGCTGGGTCGACGCGGACGCCACCGAGCTGATGGCTGCGAGAGCCGCGATGAACGGCGTCGATGGTCCGGCTGCGGGGCCGAAGGTGTCGGTGCTCGCCCTGCTGGCCCGTATCTGCACGGCTGCGCTGGCCCGGTTCCCCGAGCTCAACTCCACGGTGGACCTGGATGCGCGGGAGATCGTGCGGCTGCCCGACGTCCATCTGGGGTTCGCGGCCCAGACCGATCGGGGGCTCGTCGTCCCTGTCGTGCGGAATGCGCAGGACCGTAACGTGGAGTCGATCGGTGCCGAGATCGGCCGGCTGACCGAGGCTGCCCGGACGGGGAAGCTGACCCCGGCGGATCTGAGCGGCGGCACGTTCACGCTGAACAACTACGGGGTGTTCGGGGTCGACGGTTCGACGCCGATCATCAACCACCCGGAGGCGGCCATGCTGGGTGTCGGTCGCATCGTGGCCAAACCGTGGGTGCACCAGGGTGAGTTGGCTGTGCGCCAGGTCGTTCAGCTCTCGCTGACCTTCGACCACCGGGTCTGCGACGGCGGCACGGCAGGCGGCTTCCTGCGGTACGTGGCCGACTGCGTGGAACAGCCTGCGCTGCTGCTGCGCACGTTGTAGGAGAAGAAGAGAGGAAGCGGAGGAGGGCGAGGAGGAAGGGAGCGGGGAGGTTCAACGGGAGCGTGCGGCACTCATACTCGGGGCATGACCGTGTATGACGCCATCGTCCTTGCCGGAGGGGCCGCCAAGCGCCTCGGGGGTGCCGACAAGCCGGCCCTGCGGGTGGGTGGCCGGGCGCTGCTCGACCGGGTGCTGGCCGCTTGCCCGGACGCCGCAGCCACCGTCGTGGTGGGCGGTCGGCGGCCCACCGTACGCCCAGTGACCTGGGCGCGCGAGGAGCCGCAGGGCGGCGGGCCGTTGGCGGCGCTCGGCGCCGGGGTGCGGCTCACGACGGCCGGGCATCTGCTCGTGCTCTCCGCCGATCTGCCGTTCCTGGGGGAGAGCACGGTCGAGGAACTGCTGGCCGCAGCTGCTCACGGGGAGCGTGACGGGGCGCTGTGCGTGGATCAGGACGGGCGGGACCAGCCGCTGGTCGCCGTCTACCGTTCCGAGCCGCTCCGTCGCGAGCTGGCCCTGCTGGCCGCCGAGCACGGCAGCCTGGCCGGGCTCCCGCTGGGCCTGCTGACGCACGAACTGGACCTCGCCCGCGTCGAGGCCGATCCGCTCGCCTCCTTCGACTGCGACACCTGGGAAGACATTGCCGCGGCCCGGGTCCATATCAGAGAGCATGGGACCGTGCTGGACGAATGGATCACCGCAGTCAAGAACGAACTGGGCATCGAACTCGACGTCGACACCGACGTCCTGCTCGATCTCGCCCGTGATGCCGCCCACGGTGTGGCCCGGCCCGCCGCTCCCCTGACGACCTTCCTGGTCGGGTACGCGGCGGCGAAGGCGAGCGGCGACGGCGGCGGAGCCGAGGCCGTGGCCGAAGCCGCCCGGAAGGCGGCCGCGCTCGCCCTTCGCTGGGCGGACGAGGCCGAGACGCCGTGACGATGCCCGCACGCAAAGCAGACGGGGGCGTGGCCGACGACTGGGCCCCCGGACCCCCTCCGGATCCGGGGAGCAGACGCCCGGGGGCGGACCAGCCAGCCGTCCCGACCTCGGGAGAGATCGGTGCCGCCGCGAAGGCTCCGGCGGCCGGCCGGGCCACCGCAGCGGATCAGGACCGGGTTGCTACGGGTGCCGGCCGGGCCGGTGTCGCAGGAGAAGCTCAGGCGGTCTCGGGTGCCGGCGTCGCAGGGGCTGCCTCGGCGGCTGGTCAGGCTCGTGCGGAGGACGATGTCCCGAACGCCGAGGGCGCCCATGCCGCCGAGCAGGCTCGCGTCGCCGAGCGGGCCCGTGCCGCCGAGGAGGACCGGGCCGTCGACCAGGCGCTCGCGCTGGTCGGGCGCCGCTCCCCGCGTGAGCCCCGCTCCGTGGCTCAGCCACAGCCCCGGGCCGGGTTCTCGGAACAGAGCCCCCGGCAGGGATCCGGTTCTGGCCTGCGCCAGAGTCCTGACCACAGTCCTGACCACGTCCCTGGCCAAGGACCCGGGCAGGGATCGGACCCGGACCCCGTTCAGAGCCCTGGTCCCGGTCCTGGCCCGAGTGTTCACCAGGGCGCTGACCACGGTGCCGGCCGCGCCCCTGGCCGGCAGCCCCCCGGCCACTCCTCCGGCCAGTACCCCGCCCCCGAATCCGCCCGCGACCCGCGTGCCCGCGACCGACGCGCCGACGTTCAGCGCAGGCATGCCACCGCCTGGGGCGAGGCCCGCGCTCTCGCCGCCCGGGCCGGGCGGTCCGCCTCGCCCCGCACTCTGCGGCTCACCCTCGACCGGGCCATCGGACGCGTACTGGCCGAGCCGCTTGCCGCACTCGCCGATCTGCCGTCCTTCGACACCTCCGCCATGGACGGCTGGGTCGTTGCCGGACCCGGGCCCTGGACTCTCCGAAGAGGCGAGGACGGCGGGCAACGGCTGTGCATTCTGGCTGGGCACAGTGCGCCCGCTCCGCTTCCCGACGGGGATGCCGTACGGATCGCCACCGGCGCCCGCATCCCGGCCAATGCCACCGCTGTGATCCGGAGCGAACACGCTCACGCCGACGAGGCCAAGGGGCTGTTGTACGCGGAGCGCCAGGTGGTTCCCGGGCAGGACATCCGGCCGCGTGGCCAGGAGTGCCGTTCCGGCGATCAACTCCTGCCCGCCGGAACGGTGGTGACGCCCGCCGTCCTCGGGCTGTCCGCCGCCGCCGGTTACGACGAGCTGCTGACGGTCTCCCGCCCGCGCGTCGACACCCTCGTCCTCGGGGACGAACTGCTCACCACCGGTCTGCCGCACGGCGGGCTGATCCGGGACGCCCTGGGGCCCATGATCGGCCCCTGGCTCCGGGCGATGGGCGTCGAGGTCTCCGCTCCGCGACGCCTCGGCGACGACCGTGAGGCCCTCCGGCATGCCCTCACCACCTCCGACGCCGATCTCGTCATCACCACCGGCGGTACCGCGGCAGGCCCCGTCGACCACGTCCATCCCGTCCTCGCCGAGATCGGCGCGGAGCTGTTGGTCGACGGCGTCGCCGTGCGCCCCGGTCACCCGATGCTGCTGACCCGGCTGACCTCCGGGGGCCCGTATCTTGTCGGGCTGCCCGGCAACCCCCTCGCCGCCGTCTCCGGTCTCCTCACGCTCGCGGAGCCCTTGCTGCGCGGGCTGGCCGGCCAGACGGTGGAGGATCCGTACCGGGTCGTCGTGCGCGACGAGGTGCACGGGCACCCGCACGACACCCGCCTGGTCCCTGTCGTGCACCGGGTCGGTGCGGGCTCGGGCCCCGAACACGTCGTACCGCTGCACTACAACGGTCCGGCCATGCTCCGTGGAATCGCTGCCGCCGACGGGCTGGCGGTCGTGCCGCCGGGCGGGGTACGGTCCGGCACCGAGGTGGAGATCCTCGATCTGCCGTGGGCCTCGGCGACGCCGTGGACGGAAGGGTGTTTCACGTGAAACTTCCCGGCCACGACGCGATGGCCAGGCGGGTCGACGAGCATGTCGTCCCCACCCGGATCATGCTTCCGCGCCGTGTCGTCGACAGGCCGCTCCGACAGGTCGCCAAACGGCTGTTGATGGCGCTGATAGTCCTGGCCGCCACGGTGCTGATCGTCTGGGCCGACCGTTCCGGCTACCACGACAGCGCAGATGAATCGGTGGACCTGCTCGACGCCATCTACTACTCGACGGTCACCCTCTCCACCACTGGCTACGGCGACATCACTCCGTACAGCGACAGTGCACGGCTGACCAACGTGGTGCTTGTGACACCGCTGCGTGTGCTCTTCCTGATCATCCTGGTCGGCACCACCCTGGAGGTCCTGACGGAGCGGACCCGGGAGGACTTCCGGCTGAACCGTTGGAGAACCAACTTGCGTGACCACACCGTTGTCGTCGGCTTCGGCACGAAGGGCCGTTCGGCGATCCAGACGCTCTGCGCCACCGGTCTGAAGAAGGAACAGATCGTGATTGTCGACCCGGCGAACAAGGTGATCGAGGCAGCGAACGCCGAAGGTTACGTGGGCGTCGTCGGGGATGCGACGCGCAGCGAGGTGCTGCTGCGGGCCGAACTCCAGAAGGCGCGTCAGATCATCATCGCCACCCAGCGCGACGACACGGCGGTGCTGGTCGCGCTGACGGCGCGGCAGCTCAACCGCGGCGCGAAGATCGTCGCGGCGGTGCGCGAGGAGGAGAACGCACCTCTGCTGCGGCAGTCCGGCGCCGACGCCGTGATCACCAGCGCCAGTGCCGCGGGCCGGCTGCTGGGTCTCTCGGTCCTCAGCCCGAGCGCGGGCACGGTGATGGAGGACCTGATCCAGCAGGGCAGCGGCCTCGATCTCGTCGAACGACCGGTGATAAAGGCCGAGGTCGGCAAGAGCGTCCGGGAGACCGACGACCTGGTCGTCAGCGTGCTGCGTGGGCACCGGCTGCTCGGATACGACGATCCGGCGGCCAGCCCGTTGCAGCTGACGGACCGGCTGATCACCATCGTGCGCGTCTCGGGCACCCCGCCGCTGAACACGCCGCGCCGACAAGGGGCGTGACGGTCCGGGGGTGTCTCTTCGCCCGGCGCGACGACGTCACGGAGTAGCCTCGCCGCCATGCATGCGATCACGATCCCCGAACCCGGTGGCCCCGAGGCGCTCGTATGGGCCGAGGTCCCCGATCCCGTACCCGGCGAGGGCGAGGTCCTCGTCGAGGTCGTGGCCGGCGCGGTCAACCGCGCCGATGTGCTCCAACGGCAGGGCTTCTACAACCCGCCGCCCGGCGCGTCGCCCTACCCCGGCCTGGAGTGCTCCGGCCGGATCACGGAGATCGGCCCCGGCGTCATCGGCTGGTCCGTCGGCGACGAGGTGTGTGCGCTGCTGGCGGGCGGCGGATACGCGGAGAAGGTCGCCGTACCCGCCGGACAACTGCTCCCCGTGCCTGACGGCATCGACCTGGCGGTGGCTGCGGCGCTGCCCGAGGTGACGTCGACCGTCTGGTCGAACGTTTTCATGGTGGCCCATCTGCGCCCCGGCGAGACGCTGTTGGTGCACGGCGGGTCCAGTGGTATCGGCACGATGGCGATCCAGCTCGCCAAGGCCGTGGGCGCGCGGGTCGCGGTGACGGCGGGCGGGCCGGAGAAGCTGGCGCGCTGCGCGGAGCTCGGGGCCGACATCCTGATCGACTACCGGGAGCAGGACTTCGTCGAGGAGTTGCTCAAGGCGACGGACGGGGCGGGCGCGGACGTCATCCTCGACATCGTCGGCGCGAAGTACCTGGACCGGAATGTGAAGGCGCTTGCCGTCAGCGGTCGACTCGCCATCATCGGTCTGCAGGGCGGCGTCAAGGGCGAGCTCAATCTGGGCGTCCTGCTGAACAAGCGGGCTGCCGTCACCGCGACGTCGCTGCGCGGACGCCCCCTTGCGGAGAAGGCCGCCATCGTCGCCGCCGTACGCGAGCACGTGTGGCCGCTGATCGGCAGCGGTGTGGTCCGGCCGGTCGTGGACCGTACCCTGCCGATGTCCGACGCGGCGGAGGCCCACCGGGTGCTGGAGTCCAGTGTGCACATCGGCAAGGTGCTTCTGCGGACGCCGGCAGCCTGAGCCATACGGACGGCGGGGCCAGGCACACGAATCCGTGTGCCTGGCCCCGCCGTCCGTCCGTGCGTAGTGCTGTGACCGGCAATGCGTGCCCCATGAGGAGCGTCGTCCGGTGCGTGCGATCGCAAGGCGCCGGAAGGTCGTCGGATGGGGTCTCCCCTGCTCGAACGAAGCTGAGAGCTTGGGGAAGGAGCTACTAGGGCATTTCGGCAACGCAGCGAGCGCGCGTGCCAGACGCCGTGAGCCGGGCGCCCATTTTGTGAGCTCCTCTTACAGGTACGGTCCCGAGCGGATCGCCCCGTGCGCGTCCGACGCGCCGTCATCGTCCTCGTGACCGCTGCCCGGCGGGAGGGCGCGACGCATCTGCTCCAGTTGCGCCCGGGCCGCCATCTGCTGAGCGAACAGCGCCGTCTGGATGCCGTGGAAGAGGCCCTCCAGCCAGCCGACCAACTGAGCCTGCGCAATCCGGAGTTCCGCCTCGGAGGGTACCGACTCATCGGTGAACGGCAGGGAGAGCCGCTCAAGTTCCTCCACCAGCTCCGGGGCGAGGCCATCCTCCAGCTCCTTCACGGAGCTTGCGTGGATCTCCTTGAGCCGGACCCGGCTCGCCTCGTCGAGAGGAGCCGCCCTGACCTCTTCCAGGAGCTGCTTGATCATGCTGCCGATGCGCATGACCTTTGCGGGCTGTTCGACCATTTCTGTCACTGGGACCTCACGCGATTCGTCGTCAGTGCCACCGCCGCCGATCGCCATGCCGTCCTGTCCCACTACGAGGACTTGGGGGTGCTCCTGCGACCGTTCATTCCTCGGCATCTCCATGGCGCCATTGTCTCGTACGCCTGCTGTACAACATGGTGGTGCCCCCGCAAACGGTTGATCCACCGTTTTTGGGGGCACCGAATCAGCCGGTCAGGTCATTGATCTCATCGCACGCCTCGTCATCCGGCCCGCCGTGCCAGCGCCAGG
Source organism: Streptomyces sp. NPDC048411 (assembly GCF_040704695.1). Taxonomy (NCBI): domain Bacteria; kingdom Bacillati; phylum Actinomycetota; class Actinomycetes; order Kitasatosporales; family Streptomycetaceae; genus Streptomyces; species Streptomyces sp. NPDC048411. Next base: position 73,340 of record NZ_JBEZKL010000012.1, on the reverse strand, counting down.
CGCGACCGCGTGAACGCCGCCGCGAGCACCCCGGCCAGCAGCGGGATGCACACGACGAGCACACCGATGGTCGCCCAGGGCAGCACGATCGGCGTGTACGCCGACTGCGTGGGATCGAGCCGCATCAACTTCAGGGCGTCCCGCAAATCGATGAGGCGCAGTGCCACCGCGGGCACCAGGCCCGCCAGTGTGCCGAGCACCACACCCGTGAGCGCCACCACCACACACTGGAAGCCGGACAGCTTCCGCCGCACGCCCGGGGTCGCACCCACGGCGCTGAGGGTGTTCAGATCGGCTTCCGCATCCGCCTTGGCGAGGCCCGTGGTGATCGCGGCGGCGCCCAGAGTCACGGTGCTGGCGAACAGGGTCAGGATCAGCAGCATGGTGTCCTGCCGCTGGCTGGGGCCGTGGTCGAACTGCACCCAGATGCCGCCGCCGGACTGCTCGATGGCACCGGACACCCGCTGGTCCTCGGCGTTCGTCGGCGCATGGGCGACGGTGTACACGCTCCCGGCCGCCCTGGTGTGCAGGCCGAGCCGCTCCGCGGTCCTCTCCGGAAGGATCATGCGGATTCCGGGGGTGGCGGCGTACTTCGCGGGGGCCACGTACACCTTCAGCTTGTCCGTGATGGTCCGCGCCTCGCCCGGGTGCAGCTTCCAGTTCTTCGTGTCCTTCTCGCTGTACTGGTGGACCGCCTTGACGGTGACCTCGCCGTTCTCCGCGTACACCGGGTTGAGCAGCACCGGAGTTCCCGCGGCCAGTGCCTTGGCGGCTGCGGGGTCGTCGAGCTTCACGTACGTGTCGAGCAGGTCCGCGTCCGCGACGACGATGTTGCTCTCATCGGTGTTGAAGAGGCTCCACGACATCTGGTCGACGAGGCAGGCGGGGGAACGCATCAGCTTCCTGTGCTCGTCGGCGGAGAGCCGCGCGGCGAGTTCCTTGGCTCCCTTGCGGGTGAGTGGGCAGCTGCGGGCCTTGCCGGTGGGCTTGACCAGTTCGAGCGAGCCGCAGTGGTTCTCCTCGTAGACGTTGCAGTCGCTGCCTGCCCAGACCCGCCGGAAGTCCGCGTGTCCGCCGCTGACGGCCATGTTCCGCTCCACTGCGGCCCGTGCCAGCGGAAGGCGTTCTACCGCCTCCCCGGAGGACACGACGGCGATGGTCCCCTTGGTGAGCGACGGAACGTACTTGTACTCCACCTCGGCCGAGTAGCTGGACATGTACGTGGCGATGGCCACCGAACCCGCGACGGCCGCCATCACCGCGGCCACGGCGGGAGCGGTACGACCGCGGTTGCGGGCCGCGTCCCGCATGGCCATCCGGGGCGAGAGAGGCAGCCTCCTGCCGAGCCGCCCGAGGAAGCCGACGATCACCGGGATGCAGGCGAGCAGCCCGAGTTCGGCGACCATCGAGCCGCCGGCTACCAGTGTCGAATTCCCGCTGGTGCCGCCATAGAGGGCGATCGCAGCACCGAACGCCAGCACGCAGGCGCCCAGGAGGGGCAGCACCCGTGAGGAACGGCGGACGCCGCGTCGCCCGGTGAGCGACTCCAGTACGGACTGCCGGCTTGCCACGATCGCCGGGGCGAATGCCGCCAGCAGGCCGGTGATCAGGCCGATCACGGCGATGAGCAGCAACTCCAGCGGGGGCATCGAGAGGGAGCCGAACCGGTGTCCGGCCCAGTTCTCGATCACGGGCTGGAGGGCCGCGGTGAGTCCGAGGCCGACCACGACGCCCGTCACCGCTCCGATGCCACCGAGTACGAGACCGCCACCGAGCACCACGGCCCTGACATGGCGCCGGTCTCCGCCACAGGTGCCGAGAAGGCCGAGTTGGCGGCGGGAGCGGCGCGCGCCGACCGCGAAGGCCGGTCCGGCGAGCAGCACGATCTCCAGGACCGCCATGGCGATCACGGTGATGAGTGCCGTGCTGAGCTCTTCGGATCCGTTGTCGGTGATGCCGGGGTGTCTGGCGGCCAGCGGGACCTCGGAGTCCGGCGGCGGGTCGAGGACGACCTGCCGGGACGTGACGAGCACGCCCTTCTTATTGGCCTCCATGATGTGCGGCCAGGTCACGCCCACCCCTGCGGGGCCCTTGACCAGCCAGTCCGTGGACCCGGCGTTCGGAGGTAGCACCTTCTTGTCGTGGTCGGCCCTGTCCTTCCATGGCGCGATGACCGCACCGGGGTCGGCGTAGAGCGCCTTGGTCTTCAGCTCGCTGGGCAGCTCGACCACACCGGTGATGGTGTACTGCTGGCCGGAGTTGCGCACGGTGGTGGTCGAGCCGAGGTGCAGCCCGGTCGCCTTCAGGAACGGCTCGGTGGCGGCCATCTCGCCCTTGTCGTGCGGATAGGCGCCACGCATGAGGTCGATCTTGCCGCGGAGCATCCTGTCCGACGTCCGGATCTCGACGATGTCGGTGTTCGTGACGCCGTACCCGGTGGTGACACTCGCCGGGACCGACTGGATGCTGACCGCCCGCGACCCCTTGGGGAACGTCGTCCTGATGTCGACCGGGTCGCCGTTCCCCGCGGGGAGTACGCCGTCGAGGTTCGTGTAGGTGCTCGCGTCGGGGAGCTGCTCGATGGGTCCCATCTTCTGGTCCCTGAACAGCGCGTCGGCGGACCCAATTTCACTGGTCAGGGTCTCGGTGGTGGTCGGCGTCATGCTGCGGTACGTCACATCGAGTGCCGTGACGCCGAGCACCGGGACAGCGATCATCGCGACGACCAGTGCGCTGCGGCCCTTGGCGCGCATCGCGTCGCGCCTGGCTATGCGGAGTGCGGCGCGCCAGCCCGTGAAGATGCTCACCGGGCGCCCTCGGCGGCCAGCAGCGAGGCGGCGTCGGTAGTGAGCGTCTGGTCGACGATCGAACCGTCCCGGAGGAACACGACCCGGTCGGCCCAGGCGGCGTACCGCGGCTCGTGCGTCACCATCACAGCGGCCGCACCCTGGTCGCAGCGGTTGCGCAGCAGCGCGAGCACGGCCTCGCCGGTCTCGGAGTCGAGCGCTCCGGTCGGTTCGTCGGCGAGCACCAGGCGCCGGTCCCCCACCAGTGCGCGGGCGATCGCGACGCGCTGCTGCTGGCCGCCGGACATCTCGTCCGGGAACCGGTCGGCGATCTCCAGGAGGTTCAGCTCCTCCAGCGCCGCCTGCGCCTCCTTGCGGGCCTTGCGCACGGAGACCCCGTCGAGTTCGCGCGGCAGGGCGATGTTCTCGGCGGCGGTGAGCGCCGGTATCAGGTTGTAGTCCTGGAAGACATAGCCGACGCTGCGGCGGCGCAGGGCGGCGATGCCCTTGCGGCCGAGGCCGGCGATGTCCTGGCCCTCGATGATGACCTGGCCGCTGGACGCGGTGTCGAGACCGCCCGCGATGGTCAGCAGGGTGGACTTGCCGGAGCCGGACGGGCCCATCACGGCGACGAGTTCACCGGTGTGCACGGAGAGGTCGATGCCGCGCAGGGCGTGCACCTCGGCGACGCCGGTGCCGTGGGTGCGGGTGAGCGCTCGGAGTTCGAGCACCGGTGCGTCGACCGGCAGTGGCGAACCGGACGAGGACACGGGTCGGGACGGGGCGCGCGAGGACATGGTGGGTGGTTCCCCCCTTGGAACGGGTCTTGTGGGTCCGACGACCGGGAGCGAGAACGTTGTTGATACCGGATCGGTCGGTGTTACCGGCTCGGTCGTGAAACCGGGACGGTCGCTGATATCGGAGCGGCCGGTGACCGGCGCGAAGCGTGTACGTCGCGGTCCGCGGTGAGTGACGGGTGCGTACCTGGCAGTCCGTGGCCGGCGTCCAGTGCGTATGTGGACGGTCTGAGCTCGGTGCCGGTTTCCGGGTGCTCGTGGTCAGCGTCGGGTGCGTGGCCGGGCGGTGCGGGCCGGGGCGCGTTTGGCCACACGTCCCCCGGGCTCCGGCTCCGTGGCGGCGGCCTCGGCGAGGCGGACCAGCCGGGACTCGCAGTGGTCCAGCCAGCGGGCCTCGGCCTCCGCCTGGAAGATCAGCTGCTCCAGTACGAGCAGCCAGGCGACCTCGTCGCGGTTGGCCGGGACATCGGCGAGGGCCTGGGCCTTGAGACGCGTGTAGTCCTGCATCGCCTTCACCGTGTGGTGGCGCTGGGACTGGATGACGGTCCGGATGTCGACACCGGGCGCGCCGACCGCCATGGCGAGCTTGATGGCCAGCTCGTCACGGGGTGGGTTGCTGCGGTCGACGGGCGTCTCGAACCAGCTCCGCAGCTCGGTGCGGCCGTCGTTTGTGATCGCGTAGAGGGCGTGTCCCTGGTCGTCCTCGTCGTCCTGGACGACCAGGCCGTCGCGCTCCAGCCGGCTCAGTGTCGTGTAGACCTGGCCGACGTTGAGCGGCCAGGTGGAGCCGGTGCGTGACTCGAATTCGGTACGGAGCTGGGAGCCGTATCTGGGCCCCCGCTCCAGCAGGGCCAGCAGTCCGTGACGGATCGACATACTGAGTATGTATACCGAGTATGCTGCGTAATGCAAGCTCCTGCTGGAACGTGCGGGCGCGGCGCGGGCTCGTGGGCCCTGTCTCAGTTCGGCCGGCGCAGGTGGAACGCCAGGAAGCCCAGCCCCAGCCCTATCAGTGCGATTCCGGCGCCCAGAGACACCCTCTGTACTCGCCGCACGGCGGGAGTGCTGAGGGACTGCGGCGCGAGCCGGCCCTCCGGCGGGGAGTCGCTCACCTCGGGTGTGGCCGCGGGGGCCGTGACGGGAGTCGTCATGACGGGCTGGAGTTCGGGCTGAACCTCGGGCAGGCCGTGGGGGGTGTCGCGATGAGCGAGCTCTTCCGGAGAGAACGGCCGGCCCGGCCGCAGGCGCCCTTCCCCGGCCCGCCGTCCAGCGAGTGGCGGCTGCGCCTCGGGGCGGGCCGACGGCCTGGCGGACCGGCTCACGGATGCCGTGAGGGAGGGAGAGGCGGGGCGTGAAGCCGAGGGCGAGGCGGAGCGTGAGGCCGAGGGCGAGGCCGAGGAGGAGGGAGTGGCCGGCCTGCCGGCCGATGCGGCCGGGGAGGGCGAGGGGGGAGAGGGGGGCGAGGACGGAATCGTCGAGTGATCGGCCGAAGGGGTGACCGAGGGTTCGCCCGAAGAACCGGCGGATGCGTCGGAGGAGGGGGTGGCGGTCGGGGCGGCGGGGCTCGGGGGCGAGGAGCGCTCGGGGGGCGGCGGAGCGGCCACCGATCCGCCGGGTCGAGCCCGGGTCAGCCCCGGCGTACCACCGGAAGTGCGCTGGTCGGAGTGTGCCTGTCCCTGTGCCGGTCCCAAGGCCGCCCCCGCGGCTATCACCAGACAGGCCACACACTTCGACGACCATATGGAGAGGAGTGCTGAAGCCATGAGGTCAGCGTCACATGTGCCGATATGTCCGGCATCTTAAGTGGCTGTCCTGCATCCCGGACGCCTGTAAGGCGAAACGGTCCGGCACACCTCACGCGTGCCGGACCGTCACTTCTCCTTGTGCGTGCGGGTCAGGCCGGGTCGCCCGTCGAGACGCGCAGCTCGAAGTGCGCGCCCTTCTCGTCGATGGAGGTACCGGCGGACGGGAACTGTTCCAAGACCTGGTCCTCGGCGTAGGTGTTGCCCGGGACCTTGATCTTCTTGATCGTCCAGCCCGCGGCCGTGGCGCATTCCTTGGCGGAGAGGTAGTCCTTGTACGTGAAGTCCGGCGCTTCGATCTTGCTCGGGTCGTCGGTGTCCTCGGAGGGGTCCGTGCAAGCCTCCGTCTTCATGGTCCGGTTCCGCTCCGGATCCTTGTGCTCGCCCGCCACCGGCGAGCTGCTCGGGTCACCGCCCTTGCCCGTGTCCGAGCCCGCTTCGTTCTTCAGCGACAGCACCGTGATCAGGCCGCCGATCGCGATCAGCGCGACCACGATCGAACCGACGATCACCGGCATGTTCCGCTTGCCGCCCCCACCGGTGCCACCGCCGCCACCCACCGGCTGCGGCGACATCGTGTACGGCGTCGGGGCCGGGGTCCGGTACGCCGGGCTCGACTGCGGGTAGCCGTAGCCCGGCGAAGGCGTGGGCGCCGGCGCCGGGGTCGGCGGGCCGTACGGGCCGGGCTGCTGCTGGTACTGCTGCGGCTGGTACGGCATCTGCACGCCCTGCGGCGCCTGCGTGGACTGGTCGACCGGCGGGAAGACCGCGGAGCCGACGCCCGAGCCGCTGTTCGCCGGTCCGGCCGCGCCGCCGATGATCACCGGGGCGCCCGTCTGACCGCCCGCGTTCAGCACGCGCGTGATCTCGTCCTGCATCGCCGCCGCGCTGGGGAAGCGCTCGTTCGGGTTCTTCTTCAGTGCCCGGGCGACCAGTGCGTCCATCGCCGGGGTGATCGACCGGTTGATGGAGGACGGCGCGACCGGCTCCTCCTGGACGTGCGCGTACGCGATGGCGAGCGGTGAGTCCGCGTCGAACGGGATCCGTCCGGTCAGCAGCTGGAACAGCATGATGCCGACCGAGTACAGGTCGGAGCGCGCGTCCACCCCACGGCCCAGGGCCTGTTCGGGGGAGAGGTACTGCGGGGTGCCGACGACCATGCCGGTCTGCGTCATCGACGTGACGCCCGACTGCATGGCGCGGGCGATGCCGAAGTCCATGACCTTCACGACGCCGCGCTTGGTCACCATCACGTTGCCGGGCTTGATGTCGCGGTGGACCAGGCCCATCTCGTGGCTGGTGTCCAGCGCGGCCAGCACGTCGCCGGTGACCTTGAGTGCCTTGTCGGCCGGCATCGCACCATAACTGCGGATGTCCGCCTGGAGTACGGAGCCGAGCGGCTCCCCCTCGACGTACTCCATGACGATGTACGGCATCAGCGCGCCGCCGAGCTCGTCCTCGCCGGTGTCGAAGACCGAGACGATATTGGTGTGCTGCAGCTTGGCCACGGCCTGAGCCTCGCGACGGAACCGCTCACGGAAGGACTGCTCACGCCCCAGCTCCGTGTGCAGAGTCTTGATCGCCACTTGACGGTCGAGCGCGGAGTCGTACGCCAGATATACGGACGCCATCCCGCCCTCGCCGAGCAGGTCGCGAAGCTGGTAGCGGCCGCCGGCGACCGAACCGCCCGCATAGCGACCCTGGGCGCCGTGCGCGCCGTCCTGGCTCATGACTTGCTTCCCCCTCGGCGCGCGTCTCGCGCGAAGATCCGTATGACGCGCCAAGTCTGCCCGAGGGGTACGACACGTCAAGCCGGGTGCCCGTTCCGTGACCCTAAGCACAGGAAGCGTCTCGGAAGCGTTACAGAATTTGCGTGAGCGGTGCGGCAGCCGGTTTGATGGCCCGTCCCTCTCGAGAACCGGGTGTCCGGCAGAGCCTGTAGCGTGACGTGGCAATGCAGCAAGGCATGCAAGACACCGTGAGAACGCGCGGACGCGCGGACAGATACGACGGCGAGGACTGATGGCACCCGAACCCGAAGCAAACGGCGGCGGAGTCTCGGATGCAGCCGACTCCTGGGGCATCGGAGGTGTGGTCGGCGACGGACGTTACCGGATGACACACCGGCTGGGCCGGGGTGGCATGGCCGAGGTCTTTGCCGCGGAGGACGTCCGGCTGGGACGTACCGTCGCGGTGAAGCTGCTCCGTTCCGATCTTGCCGAGGACCCGGTCTCCAAGGCCCGGTTCACGCGTGAGGCACAGTCGGTCGCGGGCCTCAACCACCATGCGATCGTCGCCGTGTACGACTCCGGTGAGGACGTCGTGGGCGGCCAGACCGTCCCGTACATCGTGATGGAGCTCGTCGAGGGCCGCACCATCCGTGATCTGCTGCTCAACGCCGAGGCGCCGCCGCCCGAGCAGGCGTTGATCATCGTCTCGGGGGTGCTGGAGGCCCTCGCGTACTCGCACCAGCACGGCATCGTGCACCGTGACATCAAGCCGGCCAACGTGATCATCACGAACTCCGGCGCGGTCAAGGTGATGGACTTCGGCATCGCCCGTGCGCTGCACGGCGCGCAGTCGACGATGACCCAGACCGGCATGGTCATGGGCACGCCGCAGTACCTCTCCCCCGAGCAGGCGCTGGGCAAGGCCGTCGACCACCGCTCCGACCTGTACGCCACCGGCTGTCTGCTCTACGAACTCCTCGCGCTGCGGCCCCCGTTCACGGGCGAGACGCCGCTCTCCGTGGTGTACCAGCACGTCCAGGACATTCCGGTCCCGCCGTCCGAGATCCTGGACGCGGTGCCGCCGGAGCTGGACGGGCTCGTCATGCGCTCGCTCGCGAAGGACCCGGACGACCGGTTCCAGAGCGCCGAGGAGATGCGCGGGCTGGTCCAGTACAGCCTGCAGATGCTCCAGGTGCAGGGCGGTCACACGGGGACGTGGAACACCGGGCCGGTCACCGCGCACGAGTTCGGCAACACCCCCGCCATGGGCATGTCCGGCGGGACGATGGCGATGGGGCACCCGCAGCAGGGGGACACCTCGCAGAGCCCGATCCTGCCGCCGATGAATCCGGACGACGGCGGGTACGACGGCGGACACCACAGCGGTGGCGGCCGTGGCAAGCTCTTGCTGTTCGTCGTCCTCGCGCTGATCGCGATCGGGGCCGGTGTCGCCATCGCCGTGAGCGCGGCGAGCAACAGCGGCGACCAACACGAGAAGACGCCCACGAAGACCTCCAGCTCGCCGTCCGAGTCGGACAGTTCGCCCTCGCCGAGCGACGAGCAGAGCCAGCAGAGCCAGCTGCCGGAGAACTCCACCGGCAACCAGCAGGACACGCGGCCGAAGAAGCGCTATTCCCCGCCCGTCACGCCGACCCAGTCGTCCGAGGCGCCGTCGACCGAGCCGTCGGCATCGGCTACGGGCGGCGCCACCACCGACGGCAGCACGGGCACGAGCGACGGCAGCACGGGTACGAGCGACGGCAGCACGGGTACGAGCGACGGCAGCACCGGTACGAGCCAAGGCAGCACCGGTACGAGCGAAGGCACCACGGGGACGACCGAGGGCAGCAGCGGCACGGCTGCCGGGACCAGCGCGGGCACGGCCGGCGTGGCAGGCACCACCGCAGGCTCCACCACGCAGTGACCCCGAGGCGTTCACTGGGGCCTCACCCCGTGAACGCCTCGCACACCGCCTCGTACTCGCGCGTCCACCAGACCGCCAGGGCCGACACCGCAGGGAACTGCGGGTCGGCCCTTCGGTCGTCCAGGCGGTAGCGCCAGCGCAGTATCCAGAAGTCGTTGAGCCGCTCCCACCACACCCGGTGCACCGCGGCAGCCAGTTCGCAGGCGCCCGCCCCGACCGCACACCGGTAGGCCCGCGCGTAGGCCCGTACCCTCTCCAGGTCCAGCTTCCCGGCGGGCTGTACGAAGAAGATCGCCGCGGCCCGTACCGCCTCCTCGGCGCGCGGCTGCACCCCCAGCCGGTCCCAGTCGACGATCGCCACCGGGTCGGCGCCCCGGTACAGCACGTTCAGCGGGTGGAAGTCGCCGTGCACCCAGCCGGTCGCCGGGATGTCGGGGGTGGGCGGCCGGCGGTCGGCGTGCCGCTCCAGCAGGGCACGCCGTTCGACGAGGCGGTGCTCGGCCAGCTCGTCGAAGGAGTCCCGGGGGCGGTGTTCGCGCGCCGCGGCCAGCAGGTCGTGGATCAGCGCGAACGTGTCGACGGCGTTCGGGCTGGCATGTCCGCGCACCCCGGTCGCCCCCGTCTCCATCACCTGCGCGAGCCCCGTGTGTACGGCTCCGAGGAGTGCCCCGAGCCGTTCCGACTGGGCGAGGGTCAGCTGGGCGCCGACCCGGTGCAGTCCGTCCACCCAGGGGTGCAGCGCGTAGCACCGGCCGTCGATCTCCGTGACCGTGTCGCCCTCCGTGTCCTCGACGGGCGGGGCGACCGGCACCCCGAGCGACTGCAGCCGCTGGGTGGCGCGGTGCTGGCGGACGATCGTCGCGCGGTCGCCGGTGGAGTCGTCGAGATGGTGCTTGAGGAAGTACGAGCCGCGGGTGGTGGAGACGCGGTAGCCGTGGTTGAGGAGGCCCTTGGTGAGGGGCTTGCAGCTGAGGGGCTCACCGGCGTCCGGGTAGCGGCGCAGCACCTCGCCGACCGGAGGAACAGGCGGGAGGGTGACAGATGAGCGCGGCACTCACCACATGGTAGATCACGCTGCGTGTCGGTTCGCCTGACTTGCGTGATGGCCCAGAGTGTGCACCGTGACGAAGTGCGGGGCGAGGTGGAGGTAGACCGGCTCGAAGGGTTCGCCGCTGACCTCCCGAGGCGCCGCACCGAAGCGCTCGCGCTGCTCCTCGCTCGGATGCACGATCTCGGCAGGACCGGTGAACTGGACCGACCACAGGTCGCCGCCGTCGCCGGAGGCCGCCGTGTTGAAATTGTCCGCGCCGTACGCGACGACGGTGCCGTCGCACGAGGCGTGGTACCCGAGTCCGCTGTGCATCCGCAGGACGACGTGGCCGTCGATCACGATGTGGCGGGCCACCGCCAGGTAGGGGAGTGCCCGTCGGGTCGTCGCCAGCCGGCCGTACGGCACCCGGGCGAGCAGCTCGATCGCTTGCAGTTCCTCGGAGGACATGCGCTCCACTCTGCGACATCGTGGTGGGCACAGAAAGAGGCCGCAGCCCCGGGTGATCCGGGACCAAAGTCCCGAGGGCCGCCCGGGACCGCGGCCCCGTCGGAGCGGAGGGAGGGCGCCCGAGGCCCGTCCCGTACCGCTCTCAGCGCTGCTCGGCCTGGAGCCGCGCCACATAGGCGGCTGCCTGCGAGCGGCGCTCCATGCCCAGCTTGGAGAGCAGGCTGGAGACATAGTTCTTGATCGTCTTCTCGGCGAGATGGAGCCGCTCACCGATCACCCGGTTCGTCAGCCCCTCGCCGATCAGATCGAGGATCTTGCGCTCCTGGTCGGTGAGGCTCGCGAGCTTGTCGTCGCCCCGGCCCTTCTTTCCCTCGCGCAGCCGCTCCAGCACACGCGCGGTCGCGACCGGGTCCAGCAGCGATTTTCCGGCCGCCACATCCCGTACCGCATTCAGCAGCTCATTGCCGCGGATCGCCTTGAGCACATACCCCGACGCGCCCGCCATGATCGCGTCGAAGAGGGCTTCGTCATCGGCGTACGAGGTCAGCATCAGGCAGTGGATGCTGTCGTCCAGGGACCGGATCTCGCGGCAGACCTCCACCCCGCTGCCGTCCGGCAGCCGTACGTCGAGCACCGCCACATCGGGCCGCGTGGCGGGGATGCGCACCAGGGCGTCCGCCGCCGTACCGGCTTCGCCGACGACGTCGATGTCGTCCTCGACCGAGAGCAGCTCATGCACCCCACGTCGGACGACCTCATGGTCGTCCAACAGAAATACGGTGATTTTTCCTTCTTCGCGCACAATCGCAGTCTCACACACTCCCCTCTTCCCTGCCGCTGAACGGCGGGATAACGTGCCGTTGTTCCGGCGGCCTGCAAGGCCGTTCCCAGCGCTGTGACCAGCGAGAGTTCCCGAATTTCTCGATTTACTTGGAAATCCAAGCAAAATCGCAGGTCAGGGAGTGTTTCGCAGTTGTGCGACGCACTGGGTAACGTGCCTTTGACAGGACGCTCGCCGGGGCACCTGTCACGCCTGTTCCCGGCCGAGCGGCACCCACCCCGTGCACGGGTACGGACACAGGCGAGCCGCACTGGTCTCCCGGCAGACCCCGGGGGCCGGACCGACGGAGGAGCACGCACGTGACCGTGGAGAGCACTGCCGCGCGCAAACCGCGACGCAGCAGCAAGCGGACCAGCGCCGCGAAGACGCCACAGAGTTCCGAGCCCGAGCTTGTACAGCTGCTGACGCCCGAGGGCGAGCGCGTCGAGCACCCGGACTACACGATCGACCTGACCGCGGACGAGCTGCGCGGTCTGTACCGGGACATGGTCCTGACCCGCCGCTTCGACGCCGAGGCGACCGCCCTGCAGCGTCAGGGCGAACTGGGTCTGTGGGCCTCGCTGCTCGGCCAGGAGGCCGCGCAGATCGGTTCCGGCCGAGCACTGCGCGACGACGACTACGTCTTCCCGACCTACCGTGAGCACGGTGTCGCCTGGTGCCGCGGGGTCGACCCGACCAATCTGCTCGGGATGTTCCGCGGCGTGAATCACGGCGGCTGGGACCCGAACAGCAACAACTTCCACCTGTACACGATCGTCATCGGCTCGCAGACCCTGCACGCCACCGGCTACGCCATGGGCGTCGCCAAGGACGGCGCGGACTCCGCCGTGATCGCGTACTTCGGGGACGGCGCCTCCAGCCAGGGCGACGTCGCCGAGTCGTTCACCTTCTCCGCGGTCTACAACGCCCCGGTCGTCTTCTTCTGCCAGAACAACCAGTGGGCGATCTCCGAGCCCACCGAGAGGCAGACCCGCGTCCCGCTCTACCAGCGCGCGCAGGGCTTCGGCTTCCCCGGCGTCCGGGTCGACGGCAACGACGTACTCGCCTGCCTCGCCGTCACCAAGTCGGCGCTGGAGCGGGCCCGCCGGGGCGAGGGACCCACCCTCGTCGAGGCGTTCACCTACCGGATGGGCGCGCACACCACCTCCGACGACCCGACGAAGTACCGGGCGGACGAGGAACGCGCCTCCTGGGAGGCCAAGGACCCGATCCTGCGGCTCAGGACGTACCTGGAGAAGCAGGACCTCGCCGACGAGGCGTACTTCTCCGCGCTCGACGAGGAGAGCGAGGCTCTCGGCAAGCGGGTCCGTGAAGCGGTACGGGCCATGCCCGATCCGGACCGGATGGCGATCTTCGACCACGCGTACGCCGACGGCAACCCCCTCGTCGACGAGGAGCGCGCCCAGTTCGCCGCCTACCAGGCTTCGTTCGCCGAGGAGGGCAACTAGTCATGGCCCTGGAAAAGATGTCCATCGCGAAGGCGCTCAACGAGTCGCTGCGCAAGGCCCTCGACACCGACCCCAAGGTCCTCATCATGGGTGAGGACGTCGGCAAGCTGGGCGGGGTCTTCCGGATCACCGACGGGCTCCAGAAGGACTTCGGCGAGGACCGGGTCATCGACACGCCGCTCGCCGAGTCCGGCATCGTCGGCACCGCAATCGGTCTGGCCCTGCGCGGCTACCGGCCGATCGTGGAGATCCAGTTCGACGGCTTCGTCTTCCCCGCGTACGACCAGATCGTCACGCAGCTCGCGAAGATGCACGCCCGTGCGCTCGGCAAGATCAAGCTGCCGGTCGTCGTCCGGATCCCGTACGGCGGCGGCATCGGCGCCGTCGAGCACCACAGCGAGTCGCCCGAGGCACTGTTCGCGCACGTCGCGGGGTTGAAGGTGGTCTCGCCGTCCAACGCATCGGATGCCTACTGGATGATGCAGCAGGCCGTCCAGAGCGACGACCCGGTCATCTTCTTCGAGCCGAAGCGGCGTTACTGGGACAAGGGCGAGGTCGAGACCGACCTCATCCCCGGTCCGCTGCACAAGGCCGCCACGGTACGGGAGGGCTCGGACCTCACCCTCGCCGCGTACGGCCCGATGGTGAAGGTCTGCCTGGAGGCCGCCGCGGCCGCCCAGGAGGAGGGCAAGTCGATCGAGGTCCTGGACCTGCGGTCGATGTCCCCGATCGACTTCGACGCCGTTCAGGCCTCGGTCGAGAAGACCGGCCGGCTGGTCGTCGTCCACGAGGCGCCGGTGTTCTACGGCTCCGGTGCCGAGATCGCCGCCCGCATCACCGAGCGCTGCTTCTACCATCTGGAGGCACCGGTGCTCAGGGTCGGCGGCTACCACGTCCCGTATCCGCCGGCGCGTCTCGAGGACGAGTATCTGCCGGGCCTGGACCGGGTGCTCGACGCCGTCGACCGCTCGCTGGCGTACTGAGGAGAGGGGTCGTGACGACGATGACCGAAACGTCTGCTCGCTTCCGTGAGTTCAAGATGCCCGACGTGGGCGAGGGACTGACCGAGGCCGAGATCCTCAAGTGGTACGTACAGCCGGGCGACACCGTCACCGACGGCCAGGTCGTCTGCGAGGTCGAGACCGCGAAGGCGGCCGTGGAGCTGCCGATCCCGTTCGACGGCGTGGTGCACGAGCTGCGCTTCGCCGAGGGCACGACCGTCGACGTCGGCCAGGTGATCATCGCGGTGGACGTGGCGCCGGGCAGCGGTGACACGGCTGTGGAGGCGGCTCCGGCTCCGGCTCCGGCCTCGGCCGAACCGGAACCGGCTGCGGAACCGGAGGCACCGAAGGGCCGCCAGCCGGTGCTGGTGGGCTACGGCGTGGCCGAGTCCTCCACCAAGCGCCGCGCCCGCAAGGGCGCCGAGCAGCCGGCGGCCGCGGCGGCCGCGATCCAGGGCGAGCTGAACGGTCACGGGCCGGCCGTCCAGGAGAGCCGCCCGCTCGCCAAGCCGCCGGTGCGCAAGCTGGCCAAGGACCTGGGCATCGACCTGGCCACGGTCGTCCCGACCGGCGAGGGCGGGATCATCACGCGCGAGGACGTGCACGCGGCGGCCGCGCCCGCACCGGCGCAGGCGACCGCACCCGCCCCGGTTCCGGCCACGGTCCCGGAACCGGTGGTCACCGTTCCCGCCCCGGTACCGGGTGCCCGGGAGACCCGCATCCCGGTCAAGGGTGTGCGGAAGGCCATCGCGCAGGCCATGGTCGGCAGTGCGTTCACCGCACCGCATGTCACCGAGTTCGTGACGGTCGACGTCACGCGCACGATGAAGCTCGTGGCGGAGCTCAAGGACGACAAGGACATGGCGGGGGTCCGGGTCAACCCGCTCCTGATCATTGCCAAGGCGCTCCTGGTCGCGATCAAGCGGAACCCGGGGATCAACGCGGCCTGGGACGAGGCCAACCAGGAGATCGTGCAGAAGCACTATGTGAACCTGGGTATCGCGGCCGCCACCCCGCGCGGTCTGATCGTGCCGAACATCAAGGACGCGCAGGACAAGACCCTGCCGCAGCTCGCCGCAGCACTGGGCGAGCTCGTTGCCACGGCCCGGGACGGCAGGACGTCTCCCGCCGCCATGGCGGGCGGCACGGTGACGATCACCAACGTCGGCGTCTTCGGCGTCGACACGGGTACGCCGATCCTGAACCCGGGCGAGTCCGCGATCCTCGCGGTCGGTGCGATCAAGCTGCAGCCGTGGGTCCACAAGGGCAAGGTGAAGCCCCGTCAGGTCACCACGCTGGCGCTGTCGTTCGATCATCGTCTGATCGACGGCGAGCTCGGTTCCAAGGTCCTGGCGGATGTCGCCGCGATCCTGGAACAGCCCAAGAGGCTGATCACCTGGGCCTGATGGCCGTGTGAGACGGAAGAAGCGGGCCTGCGCGGAGATTCCTTCCGCGCAGGCCCGCTTTTCTGTCGGGACAGGTCACTCGGCGGGAGCCAGGATCACCCGGTCCTCGGCGGGGGCCGACTCGGTGTCGTCGGCGTACACGGCGGTCACCCGGTAGAAGTGGATGGCGCCGGTCGGGGCGGCGACCGACAGCGCGGCGACGCTGCGAAGCCGCCCACGGGGAATGGCGGAGAGCTCGCGGCCGGGTGCAGGAAAGGGCCCGCCGTACCGCACGGCGGACCCCTCCTTGTGCCCCCGGAAACGGGGGTGGAGGACTACTTCTGGAAGGAGTAGTCCATGATCTTCTTCATGTCCGCGGTCCGGGCGGTCGCGCTCGTGGAGGCGAGCACGGTGCCGATGACCGTCTTGCCGTTGCGGGTCGCGGCGAAGACCAGGCAGTACTTGGCCGTCGGGCCGGAGCCGGTCTTCACACCGATCGCACCGCTGTAGCTGCTGAGCATCGTGTTGGTGTTGGACCACGACATGTAGCGGTAGCCACCGGACTTCGTGGTGACTTTCTGCGTGGTCGACTTGGTCTTCACGACCGTGCGGAAGGTGGAGTTCTTCATCGCACTGCTGGCGATCTTCGTCAGGTCGCGCGGCGTCGAGTAGTTCGAGCCGTTCCCTATGCCGTCGAACGAGTCGAAGTGGGTGTTCGTCAGACCGAGGGACTTGGCGGAGGCGTTCATCTTGCCGATGAACGACTTCACGCGGTCCGCGCGAGTGGTGCCGGTGCCGAACTTGTCGGCGAGCGCGTACGCGGCGTCGCAGCCGGACGGCAGCATCAGGCCGTAGAGGAGCTGGCGGACGGTGACCTTGTCGCCGACGATCAGGTGAGCCGACGAGGCGCCCTTGGCGACGATGTAGTCGCTGTACGCCTTCTGGATCGTGACCTTGGAATCCAGGTTGAGGTTGCTCTGCGCCAGCACCACCTTGGCCGTCATGATCTTGGTGGTCGAGCCGGTGGAGCGACGGGTGTCCGCAGCCTTCGTGTAGAGGGTCTTCGCGGTTCCGTTGTTCATCACGTAGCCGCCCGCGGCGGCAATCGTGGGGGTGGGCGGCGTGGCAGCCTGCGCCGTGGAGGCGAAGACGCTGCCCGCGATGACGGCACCCGCGGTGAGAGCCACGGTGACAGTGGCGGAAACGCGGTTTATGCCCTTAATGCCGATTTTCAACTTGAACGCTCCAAATGCCCCTGGAATGCGGCCGCATGTCGGTGCCGCTCGGTGGTGAGACTCACGAGGTGTGCGAATGGATGTGCTGAATCCTCGAGTAATTTCCGGGGTTTTACCGTCCAGATTCCGGACAGCGTCGCCGCATGCGTGCATGTTGTATCTATGCTGTGTGCATGCCTGCCGCACCCCCTGTCGTGACGCACCCGCCCGCCAAGCGGCCGCCCGCCGCCGAACGCGTCTACACCCACATCAAGCAGGCGGTCCTCGACCGCCGTTACGAGGGGGGCACGCTCCTCACCGAGGGCGACCTCGCGGACGCCGTCGGCGTCTCCCGTACACCCGTGCGCGAGGCCTTGCTGCGGCTGGAGGTCGAAGGTCTGATCAAGCTCTATCCGAAGAAGGGGGCCCTGGTGCTTGCCGTCTCCGCACAGGAGATCGCGGACGTGGTGGAGACCCGGCTGCTCGTAGAGGAGTTCGCCGCCCGCAAGGCCGTGCCCGCCTCGGCGAAGCTGATCGGCCGCCTGGAGGAACTGCTCGACGAGCAGCGACGGCAGGTGGCGGCCGGGGACCTGGCCGCCGTGTCGGTCGCGGACCGCTACTTCCACGCCGAGATCGTGCGCAACGCCGGCAACGAGATCCTGTCGCGCCTCTACGACCAGCTGCGCGACCGGCAGTTGCGGATGGGTGTCGCCGTGATGGAGGCGCATCCCGGCAGGATCGCCGCCAACATCACCGAGCACACCGAGCTGCTGGACGCCATCAGGGCCGGGGACGCGGACGGTGCCGCGCAGGTCGTACGACGCCATGTCAGCCGGGTCAGGGTGCTCGTCCGGGGTGAGGACCGGTGAGTTCTGCCGCCGCTCCCACCCTGTCTCTGCCCGGTGATCCGCCCGGCGGCCGGCGGGCCGCCCGGGTCTGGGGCATCGGCGTCGCCGTCTACTTCGTCGCCATCATCTTCCGTACGAGCCTCGGGGTCGCCGGTCTCGACGCCGCCGACCGGTTCGACGTCAACGCCTCCGCGCTGTCGACGTTCTCCATCCTTCAGCTGCTCGTCTACGCGGGCATGCAGATACCTGTCGGCCTGATGGTCGACCGGCTCGGCACCAAGAAGGTCCTCACCCTCGGGGCCGTCCTGTTCACCGTCGGGCAGCTCGGCTTCGCGCTCTCCCCGTCGTACGGCATGGCGCTGGCCTCCCGGGCGCTGCTCGGCTGCGGCGACGCGATGACGTTCATCAGCGTGCTGCGGCTCGGTGCCCGCTGGTTCCCGGCCCGGCGCGGACCGCTGATCGGCCAGATCGCCGCGCTCTTCGGCATGGCGGGCAACCTCGTCTCCACGCTCTTCATCGCCCGCGCCCTGCACAGCTTCGGCTGGACCGCCACGTTCGCGGGCAGCGCGGCCGCCGGGGCCGTGGTCCTCGTCCTGACCCTCCTCTTCCTGAAGGACCACCCCGAGGGATACGAGCCGCCGCCCGTCGAACACGCGGGCGCCGCCTACGTACGCAAGCAGATCGCCGCCTCGTGGCGGGAGCCCGGCACCCGGCTCGGGATGTGGGTGCACTTCACCACGCAGTTCCCGGCCATGGTGTTCCTGCTGCTCTGGGGGATGCCGTTCCTGGTGGAGGCACAGGGGCTGAGCCGGTCCACTGCCGGCGAGCTGCTCACCCTGGTGGTGCTCTCCAACATGGCCGTCGGCCTCGTCTACGGACAGGTCATCGCCCGCCACCACGCCGCGCGCGCCCCGCTCGCCCTCGGCACGGTCGCGGTGACGGCCGTCGTGTGGGCGTCGACGATCCTGTACCCGGGCGACCACGCGCCGATGTGGCTGCTGATCACGCTCTGCGCGGTGCTCGGCGCCTGCGGACCGGCCTCGATGATCGGCTTCGACTTCGCACGCCCGGCCAACCCGCCGCAGCGCCAGGGCACCGCATCGGGGATCGTCAACATGGGCGGTTTCATTGCCTCGATGACGACACTGTTCGCCGTCGGTGTGCTGCTCGACGCGACGGGGGACAACTTCCGCATCGCGTTCGCCTCGGTCTTCGTCCTGGAGGCGCTCGGGGTCGTACAGATCCTGCGGCTGCACGCCCGTGCCACGCTCCGCGAGCGGAACCACCATGTGATCAGCCGCGTGGAGGCTGTGCACGTTCCCGCGTGACGCCTGCCGCGGCCGGTCCGGCGGCGCGCCCGTCTCTTCGCCTTACAAGGACGGGCGCCGCCGACCGTGCCGTTACGGCGTGACGGCGAAGTTCTGCAGGATCGCCGTCGCCAGTTCCTGGTCGCCCTCGACCTTGATCTGGTCCGCGACCGCCGTCGCCCGCACCCGCCCGCAGGCCAGTCGGACGTAGGTCTCCCAGTCCATCGCCAGCGTCACCGCGGGCCCCAGCGACGGCGAACCGTCCACCGAACCACGGCCGTCCGCGTCGACCCTGACCGTGCGCAGGAACTCCATCGGCCCGTGCACATCGAGCACGACCGCCGAATTCGGCGGTGCGCCCGCGTCCTTGGCGACCACCTTCGGCAGCGCGGCGAGGAGCGTGTCCCGGGTGATGGTGGCGCCGGGGGAGTCGAGATTGCCGGGCTTGCCCAGCGTCGTACGCAGATCCTGCTCGTGCACCCAGACGTCGAAGGCCCGCATCCGCAGTGCCAGTTCGAGGGTCTGCTCGGCGCCGAGCGGCGCGCGGGTCATGGTCTCCGGGGCACGCGACTCGTTCCGCAGCTGACGCGAGCGCCGGATGATCGTGTACTCCAGCTCGGAGGTCATCTCGGGTGCCGTGTGGTGGCGCCGTACATCGACCTGCATCTCCATATAACGGGTGAAGTCGTTCTGTACGTGGTAGAGATCGCGCGGCAGCGTGTGGATCGGCCGCGGATCGCCGAGCTGCTCGCACTCCATACCGATGATGTGCGAGACGATGTCGCGCACCGACCAACCGGGGCACGGTGTACGGCGATTCCACTCCCCCTCGGCGAGCGGCGTCACCAGCTCGGCTATCGACTCGATGGAGTGGGTCCAGGCATCGGCGTAGGTCTGGAGAGTGGGATGGACGGTCACGGGACCCCTCGTGCGGTTCTGCGGTGCATGGGCTGGACTGCTGGCGCGGTCGGCGGGCGGCGGCTGCGGGCTGCGTGGGAGGTTCGGTCGCTAAGTTACGCTGCGAGCAGGCACCCCGGCAGTGCTTTCGTGTGACGATCGTAGGCCCGTGTTGACGGCTCGAATGCCAGGACGGTGGTAGTGTGCGCGCCTCCCTCATCCAGATCGCAGTAGACCCGGACGAATCCGTCAATTCCCGCAGGGACCGAGCCGCTTCCCTGGTCGCGGGCCAACGCGGTGCCGATCTGGTGGTCCTTCCCGAGCTGTGGCCGGTCGGCGCGTTCGCGTACACCGCCTTCGCCGACGAGGCGGAACCGCTCCGGGGACCCACCCACGACCTGATGGCGAAGGCCGCGGCCGACGCCGGGGTCTGGCTGCACGCGGGCTCCTTCGTGGAGCGCGCCGACGACGGCACGCTCTACAACACCTCGCTGGTCTTCACGCCCGAGGGCGAGCGCGTCGCCGCGTACCGCAAGATCCATCGCTTCGGCTTCGACGAGGGCGAGGCGGTGATGATGGGAGCCGGCGAGGACCTGGTCACGGTCACCCTGCCGCAGACCACGCTCGGCCTCGCCACCTGCTACGACCTGCGCTTCCCCGAACTGTTCCGTGGCCTCGTCGACGCCGGTGCGCAGACGCTCGTCGTCCCGGCGGGCTGGCCGGAGCGGCGCCGCGCCCACTGGACGCTGCTCGCCCAGGCGCGTGCCGTGGAGAACCAGGCGTATGTCCTGGCCGTCGGCACCGCCGGTACCCACGCCGGGGTCCAGCAGGCCGGGCACAGCATCGCCGTCGACCCATGGGGCGAGGTGCTCGCCGAGGCGGGCGCGGACGAGGAGGTGCTCACCGTGGAGTTCGACCCGGCGAAGGTCGCCACCACGCGGGAGCAGTTCCCGGCGCTCAAGGACCGACGGCTGGGTCTCGTCCCGCCGTCGAGCGGCTGTTGACGCATCGGTCGGACCGGACTTCGCACCACCGTCGGGCATCCGCCGGCGTATCCGCCGGACCGGGCCTCGCCCCATCGTCGGGCGGGGCCCGGTTTCACGTGAAACGCCCGATCAGCCGTCGCGCTCCTTGTCCGCGAGCACGATGACGCACACCGACACGGCGATGAGCAGTGCCGCGTCGGCGTCCTCCCGTACGACATCGATGCCGTACGTGTCCCGTACGGTCAGCCAACGCCGTGAGATCTGGGCCAGGAGTTCGCCGTCGTAGTCGATGGCGAACTCGCGGTCCAGGATCTTGCCGCTGACATCGAGCTCGGTACCGTCGACCAGCGTCACCCGGTAATGGTTGCGCAGCAGCGAGAGCCGCTTTCGCTTGATCCTGGCGAGCTGTTCGCCGTCGCGCTCGATGAGCATCGTGTCGCGCAGGCTGAGCAGCTTCTGCCGGATCTCGACCAGGACCCGGCCCTGCGCGTCCTTCAGTTCGAAGGTGTCGCGCACCCGCATCGCCTTGCCGTCGACGAGGAAGACCTTGCGCCCGTCCGTATCCTCGATCCAGTAGTCGTCGCCGACAGCGAACAGTCGCTCACGCACCAGGAATCTCATGGCTGACAGGTTCCCTCGGTGACCCCCCGGGATGCGTGAGGCTCCCCGGGGGGCGTGGGAGCTCAAAAATGCCGGAGACCCTACGGAATGCGGACGCGCCACGGTGATGTTGACTGTTCACATGGCAACACGTGCGCGCGTCAGGGCCCCCGAGCTGGTCGGCAAGGGCGGCTGGCTCAATACCGGTGATCACCAGTACACCCTCGCTGACCTGCGAGGGCGCATTGTCATTCTGGATTTTTGGACATTTTGCTGTGTGAACTGTCTGCATGTCCTCGATGAGCTGCGCGAGCTGGAGGAGAAGCACCGCGACACCGTGGTGATCATCGGTGTGCACTCGCCGAAGTTCGTCCACGAGGCCGAGCACCAGGCCGTCGTCGACGCCGTCGAGCGGTACGAGGTCCACCACCCCGTCCTCGACGACCCCGAGCTCGCCACCTGGAAGCAGTACGCCGTACGTGCCTGGCCGACGCTCGTCGTCATCGACCCCGAGGGCTATGTCGTCGCCCAGCACGCCGGCGAGGGTCATGCGCACGCCATCGAGAAGCTCGTCGAGGAGCTGGAGGCCGAGCACGCCGAGAAGGGCACGCTGCGCCGTGGCGACGGCCCGTACGTGGCGCCCGAGCCCGTCGCCACGCATCTGCGCTTCCCCGGCAAGGCCCTGCTGCTGGCCGACGGCGGCTTCCTGGTCTCCGACACCACCCGGCACCGCCTCGTCGAGCTCGACCCCGACGGCGAAACGGTGCGCCGCCACTTCGGCACCGGGGACCGCGGGTTCGCGGACGGCGGACCCGACGAGGTGCGGTTCAGCGAGCCGCAGGGGCTCGCCGTGCTGCCCGACGGCCGGATCGCCGTCGCCGACACCGTCAACCACGCCATCCGCGCCCTCGATCTCACGACCGGGGTGACGACGACCCTCGCCGGCACCGGCCGCCAGTGGTGGCAGGGGTCTGCGACGACCGGCCCGGCGCGCGAGGTCGACCTCTCCTCCCCGTGGGACGTCGCCTGGTTCGCGGACCGGCTGTGGATCGCCATGGCGGGCGTGCACCAGCTGTGGTCGTACGACCCCGACTCCGCAGCCGTGCAGGTCGCCGCAGGTACGACCAACGAAGGACTGGTCGACGGTCCGGCCGACGAGGCCTGGTTCGCCCAGCCGTCCGGGCTTGCCGCCTCGGCCGACGGCGACCGGCTCTGGGTCGCCGACTCGGAGACGTCCGCATTGCGGTACGTCGACCGGGACGGGACCGTGCACACCGCCGTCGGCAGCGGACTCTTCGACTTCGGCCACCGCGACGGCGCCGCCGGCCAGGCACTTTTCCAGCACCCGCTGGGCGTCACCGCGCTGCCGGACGGGTCCGTCGCCGTCAGCGACACGTACAACCACGCCCTGCGCCGTTACGACCCCGCCCGTGGCGAGGTCACCACGCTGGCCACGGATCTGCGCGAGCCGAGCGACGCGGTGCTGGTCGACGGCGATCTCGTCGTCGTCGAATCCGCCCGGCACCGGTTGACCCGGCTGCGGTTGCCCGAGGAAGCCGTACGCGTCGCCGACCAGGCGCACCGCACCCAGCGCGCGGCCACCGAGATCTCCCCCGGCTCGCTCCGGCTCGACGTGGTCTTCCAGGCGCCCGCCGGGCAGAAGCTGGACACCCGGTACGGTCCCTCGACCCGGCTGCTGGTCTCGTCGACCCCGCCCGAGCTGCTGGCGGAGGGCGCGGGGCCCGGCACCGAGCTCTTCCGCGACCTGGTCCTGGCCGACGGTGTCACCGAAGGGGTCCTGCATGTGTCCGCGATGGCGGCGTCCTGCGACGACGACCCGGAGAACGAGTACCCGGCCTGCCACGTCCACCAGCAGGACTGGGGCGTCCCCGTCCGCGTGAGTGCGCAGGGAACGCCACGGCTGCCGCTGGTGCTCGCCGGAATGGACGAGCAGGTCTGACCGGCCGACGGGCTCTTCCTAGAAATCGTCCGCGCCGTTGCGCAGCTCGTACGTCCAGTAGCCGGTCGCCCACTTCGCCGGGTCGACGGCGATGCCCTGGCTGCCGGGTGCCTTCACGGTGGCCATGCCGCCGCCTCCCGTGAGCGTGACGGAGAACGCCGTGACGGGCTCGTTGTCCTCGTCGGCCCCGCCGTCCGACAGTTTCACCAGTGCGTAGGCGGGGGCGCCCGCGGTGAGCACGACGGGCGTGGGCGGCTTGCTCTTGGCGACCGCCGGCACGTTCTCCTTGTGGCTCTCCAGGAACTGGATCTCCGGGAAGCCGTTCAGCCGGCAGCTGTGACCCGAGGTGTTCTTCGCGGTGAGGACGATGTGCGTGTAGGGCGGGCCGCCCTGGTAGGCGGCGCTGATGGTGACGTCCTTGGTGGTGCAGGTGGCGGCGGACGAGGAGGACGTTCCGGTGGATCCCTTCGCGGCACCTCCCTTGGCGTTGCCGCTTCCCTTCGCGGCGGCGGTGTCCGCCACGGCACCGCCGGACTGCGCGGTGCCGCCGGACTGCGCGGACTGTGACGACTCCGCAGTCGGTGCGGAGCTGTCCGCCGGTCCGGCGGACTTCGTGCCGGCGTCCTCCCCGCCGCAGGCGGTGAGGACGGGACCGGACCCGCCGGTGGGGCCGGCACGGTCCACGTCCCGGTCGGGCTCCTGATCACGGTTGCGGACCGGCCGGCCGACCCGTCCCGGCAACCTCCGCGGGGAACTCGCCCTGCAGGATCAGTGTGTACGCATCCGCCAGTTCGCGCCCCGGGTCGACCCCCAGTTCGTCGGCGAGCAGCCGCCGTATGCGGTGGAACCAGTCCAGCGCCTCCGATTGCCGTCCCGCCCGGTACAGCGCCGTCATCAGGGCCGCAGCCAGCGATTCCCGCATCGGATGCATGACGGCCTGGGCCTTCAGCACGGCAGCGGC
This sequence comes from Streptomyces sp. NPDC048411, assembly GCF_040704695.1. NCBI lineage: Bacteria > Bacillati > Actinomycetota > Actinomycetes > Kitasatosporales > Streptomycetaceae > Streptomyces > Streptomyces sp. NPDC048411. The sequence goes on along the minus strand of NZ_JBEZKL010000012.1, from coordinate 49,355 downwards.
CCGGTGGTGTTCGCCCAGCGTGGCGTACGCGCGCGCCATGTGCTCGACGGCCGCCAGCCGCGACTCCTCCATCGCCTGCGCGGCCGCCTGCAGCGGTGGACTGGGGAACGCGCCGGTGAGCGCGGGCCCCTGCCACAGCGACAGGGCCTCCTTCAGCATCACTATGGCATCGGCGGGGCTGCGCTGCTCCCGCGCCAGCATGAGCAGTTCCTCGAACCGGTGGGCGTCCAGCAGACTTTCCGGCATCCGCAGAACGTACGAGGACCCGTGGGTGTCCAGGACGACCCCGTACTCGTCCGCACGGTTGCCGATGAGCAGGGCGCGCAGCCGTGAGACATGCCCCTGAACGACCGTACGGGCACGGGCCGGTGGCTCGTCCTCCCACAGGGTGTCCATCAAGTGGCTCATGGGGACAGGGGCGTTGGGGTGCAGGAGCAGTGCGGCGAGCAGGCTCCGGCGCTTGGCGGGGCCGAGCGGCAGATCACCGGTTTCGGTGGCTACGGACACCGCACCGAGCAGGCGGAACTCCACTGATACTCCTCCGCGGGCAAAGAAGCCAGATTACCGCCCGGGGCCACGCGGAACCGCTGTGAGCTGCACCGCAACAGAAAAGAGGGCGGAACCGGTTCAGAGGCCGCGGCGCTCGTCGTCGGACACGACCGTGGTGCTGGGCGGCACGACCAGCCTGCGGCGCTGCGCGATGCTCGCGTGGACGAAGACGCCGATGATGCCGACGATCATCAGGATCCAGCCGACCAGGCCGACATCGACGGTGTCCGTCTTTCAGTCGGTGGCGAAGGTGCGTACTGCTCCGACGGCGATGAGGATGATGCATCCTCCGAGTCCCATGGGGCACGCCTCCTCGGCGGCCCGGAGGCTCCGGGCCGGTGTACGGATCGCGTACCCGGCCCGGCAACAACCATGTGCGGAAGGCGGATCAGCCTGCCAGGAACGACGCCAGCGTGTTCGCCAGCAGATACGGGTCGTCCGCGCCGCACAGCTCACGCGCGCTGTGCATCGACAGGATCGCGACGCCGATGTCCACGGTCTGGATGCCGTGCCGGGCCGCGGTGATCGGGCCGATCGTCGTGCCGCACGGCATCGAGTTGTTGGAGACGAACGTCTGCCACGGCACGCCCGCCTTCTCGCATGCCGCCGCGAACACGGCCCGGCCGCTGCCGTCCGTCGCGTACCGCATATTGACGTTGACCTTGAGGATCGGCCCGCCGTTCGCCACCGGGTGGTGCGTCGGGTCGTGGCGCTCCCCGTAGTTGGGGTGGATCGCGTGACCGGTGTCGGAGGAGAGGCAGATGGTCCCCGCGAACGCCCGGGCACGGTCCTCGTACGTGCCGCCGCGGCCGAAGACGGAGCGCTCCAGTACCGTGCCGAGCAGCGGGCCGTCGGCGCCGGTGTCGGACTGCGAACCGTTCTCCTCGTGGTCGAACGCGGCCAGCACCGGGATGTACGGAATCTCGTCGTCCGGCTGTCCGGCGACGGCGGCGAGCGCGGCCGTCGCCGCGTGCACGGAAAGCAGGTTGTCCATCCGCGGCCCGGCCAGCAGCTCGCGGTCCCGGCCCAGGTAGGCCGGCGGCTCCACGGCGTGCGGCATCAGGTCCCAGCCGGTCACGTCGTCGGCGGCGACGCCCGCCTCCTCGGCGACGAACCGGATCAGGTCGCCCTCCTCGACGTCCCCGAGCCCCCAGATCGGCTGCATGTGCTTCTGCCGGTCGAGCTTGAGGCCGTCGGTGTTGGCCGACCGGTCCAGATGCACGGCCAGCTGAGGCACGCGCAGCAGCGGCCGGTCGATGTTGACCAGCCGATGCGTGCCGTCGCGCAGCGAGATCCGGCCGGCGAGACCGAGGTCCCGGTCCAGCCAGGTGTTGAGCAGCGTGCCGCCGTACACCTCGACGGCGATCTGCCGCCAGCCGTACGACCCCGTGTCGGGCAGCGGCTTCACCCGCAGATTCGGCGAGTCGGTGTGCGCGCCGACGATACGGAAGGGGGTGTGCGCCCCGGCGCCTTCCGGCACGTACCAGGCGACGATCGCTCCGCCGCGCAGCACGTACTTCCCACCGGTGGAAGCGTCCCAGGCCGCGGTCTCCTCGACCTGCCGGAATCCGGCCTTCTCCAGCCGCGCCGCGGCGGTGGCCACGGCGTGGTACGGGGAGGGGGAGGCCATCAGGAAGGCCATCAGATCGTCGGTGTGACCGCGGTCGAAGCGGAGGGGAGAACTCATGTTCTTCACTGTAACGACGTTGGCGCGGTAGAAATCCGGGTACCGCCGCCCTGGCGTGTGGCTGTCCGGCGGGCGGCACGGACGCCGACACAGCGGTCGGCTCCCTATCCGGCTGCTGATCACAGCGTACCCAGCTGATACGACAGCACCGCCACCCGAAAGCGTGTCCGGGTGACGGCGCGTGTCGACGAGCGTGAGCGCGGCCGGAGGCTAGAACGCGGCCTCGTCCAGGTCCATCAGCGAACCGTCGACGGCCTCGGCGAGCGCGCGCTCGGTGGAGACGCCCGGCAGGACATTCGCGGCGAAGAACTTCGCGGCGGCAATCTTGCCCTGGTAGAAGGTGACGTCCTTCGCGGAGGCGGTCGGCAGCTTCTCGGCCGCGACGGCCGCGCCCTTCAGCAGCAGGTAGCCGACGACGACATCGCCGGAGGCCAGCAGCAGGCGGGTGGTGTTGAGGCCCACCTTGTAGATGTTCTTGACGTCCTCGCCGGTCGCGGTGAGGTCGGTGATCATCGTGCCGACGATCGCCTCCAGGTCCACGGCCGCCTTGGCGAGCGCGTCCAGCGCGCCGGACAGCTCCTCGTTGCCCTGGGCGCCCGCGAGGAACTTCTTGATCTCCTCCGACAGCGCGTTGAGCGAGGCACCCTGGTCACGGACGATCTTCCGGAAGAAGAAGTCCTGGCCCTGGATCGCCGTCGTGCCCTCGTAGAGGGTGTCGATCTTGGCGTCCCGGATGTACTGCTCGATCGGGTACTCCTGGAGGTACCCGGAGCCGCCGAACGTCTGGAGCGACTGCGCCAGCTGCTCGTACGACTTCTCGGAGCCGTAGCCCTTCACGATCGGGAGCAGCAGGTCGTTGAGGCCGTGCAGCGCCTTGGCGTCCTCGCCCGCGGCCTCCTTCTCCTGGATCGCGTCCTGGACGGAGGCGGTGTACAGCACGAGGGAGCGCATGCCCTCCGCGTACGCCTTCTGCGTCATCAGCGAACGGCGCACGTCGGGGTGGTGAGTGATGGTGACCTTGGGCGCGGTCTTGTCCATGAAGTTCGCCAGGTCGGTGCCCTGGACGCGCTCCTTGGCGTACTCCAGCGCGTTCAGGTAACCCGTCGAGAGGGTGGCGATGGCCTTCGTGCCGACCATCATCCGGGCGAACTCGATGATGCGGAACATCTGGCGGATGCCGTCGTGCTTGTCACCGATCAGCCAGCCCTTGGCGGGGTGCTGGTCGCCGAACGTCATCTCGCACGTGTTGGACGCCTTGAGGCCCATCTTGTGCTCGACGTTCGTCGCGTACACGCCGTTGCGCTCGCCCAACTCGCCGGTGGTCCAGTCGAAGTGGAACTTCGGGACCATGAAGAGCGACAGGCCCTTCGTGCCGGGGCCTGCACCCTCGGGGCGGGCCAGCACGTAGTGAATGATGTTCTCGGACATGTCGTGCTCGCCCGAGGTGATGAAGCGCTTCACACCCTCGATGTGCCAGGAGCCGTCCTCCTGCTCGACGGCCTTCGTGCGGCCGGCGCCGACGTCCGAACCGGCGTCCGGCTCGGTCAGCACCATCGTCGAGCCCCACTGCTTCTCGACGGCGATCTCGGCGATCTTCTTCTGCGCCTCGTTGCCCTCGTCGAAGAGGATTCCGGCGAACGCCGGGCCGGAGGAGTACATCCACACGGCCGGGTTCGAGCCGAGGAGCAGCTCCGCGTAGGACCAGATCAGGGAGCGCGGCGAGGTGGTGCCGCCGATCTCCTCGGGCAGACCCAGGCGCCAGTACTCGGAGTCCATGAAGGCCTGGTAGGACTTCTTGAAGGAGGCCGGGACCGGTGCGGTGTTGGTCTCCGGGTCGAAGACCGGCGGGTTGCGGTCGGCGTCGGCGAACGAGTCGGCGAGCTCGTTCTCGGCGAGGCGGTTGACCTCGTCGAGGATGCTCTTCGCGGTCTCGACGTCCATCTCCGCGAACGGTCCGGTGCCGTACAGCTTGTCGCGCCCGAGGACCTCGAAGAGGTTGAACTCGATGTCGCGGAGATTCGACTTGTAGTGCCCCATGGGAAGGCTCCGTAATCAATAGCAGTGGCGCACAGCGCCCCGGGGAGGGGTGAGGGCCGGGCGGGCGACGAGCTGGCGGTGCGTATATCAGCTGACCTCACCGATGATGCTACCCGCCAGTAATAAGACGCAACCCCTCAAGGGCCTGATGTGGCCGATTACTCTTTGCGGCATGTACGGCTACGACCAGAACCAGGGCGCACAGCAGCAGATGGGTGGCGGCTACGGCGAGCAGCCGCTGTATCCCGAGCCCTCGCCGCCCTCCCTCGGCGATGCGGTACGGGCCTTCACCACGGGTTCTCTGTCCGCCGAGGACTTCCAGCAGATCTTCGCGTCGTCGAAGGTCTACTGCCCGCGCGGCGACAACCCCGGCTTCCTCGCCCTGCACAACACCCAGCAGCCGGTGATCCCCATGTTCACCACGCTCAAGGAGCTGCGGCTGTACGCGGGCAAGGAGTCCAAGTACTTCGTGATCACCGGCGCCGAGGTGATCGATCTGCTGCCGACCGGCTACGGCTTCGTCCTCGATATGGAGGGCGAGCACCGCATGGTCTTCGACGCCAAGGCCGTGGAGCAGATGGTCGACTTCGCGATGCGTCGCATGTACGGCTAGGGCCTGTTCTGAGTTCCCCGCCTGCGCCCCGACGCCCGGCACGCACGCTCGCCGCACGGCACCGCAGGACAGGTGGCTCCGCCACATGACCTGCGACACCGCACGCCGATCGCACGCACCGACCACCGCTGCGCCCGCGCTGCGCGCGGACGACGGGAAACTCAGAACAGGCCCTAGGGCGTGTCCTGTCGATCTTCGTGGATCAGCCAGGCGTTCCGGGCTCACGAAGATCGACAGGACAGGGCCTGGGCGCCACTGCTTCGCAGGCGTCTGATTCCTGACCTCCGAGAAGGGGTCCGTACCTGTCGGGTGCGGACCCCTTCTCGTTGTCCGGGGAGCGGCTGCGGCGGTGCGGGAATGCCGCAGCCCTTGCGGGATGTTCACTGTTCAACTAAATTGAAGCCAGGACAATCCCGGAGGTGGCTCCCCATGCCCGCAGTGACCGTCGAAAACCCGCTGACCCTGCCCAAGGTCGCCGCCTCGGGCGACGCCACGCCCCGTCCCGTGCTCGCCGTCACGACGGCGCCGAGCGGATTCGAGGGCGAAGGCTTCCCGGTTCGCCGCGCGTTCGCCGGGATCAACTACAAGCACCTCGACCCGTTCATCATGATGGATCAGATGGGTGAGGTGGAGTACCAGCCCGGAGAGCCGAAGGGCACCCCGTGGCACCCGCACCGCGGCTTCGAGACCGTGACGTACCTGATCGACGGAACGTTCGTCCACCAGGACAGCAACGGTGGCGGCGGTACCATCCAGAACGGTGACACCCAGTGGATGACGGCCGGATCCGGCCTCCTCCACATCGAGGCGCCGCCGGAGTCCCTCGTCATGTCGGGCGGCCTCTTCCACGGGCTGCAGCTCTGGGTGAACCTGCCCAAGGCCGACAAGATGATGGCCCCCCGCTACCAGGACATCCGCGGCGGCCAGGTCCAGCTCCTCGCCTCCCCGGACGGCGGCGCGCTGCTCCGCGTCATCGCCGGTGAGCTCGACGGGCACGAGGGTCCGGGGGTCACCCACACCCCGATCACCATGATCCACGCCACCGTGCGCCCCGGCGCCGAGGTGACCCTGCCATGGCGCGAGGACTTCAATGGACTCGCGTACGTGCTGGCCGGTCGCGGCACGGTCGGCCAGGAGCGCCGGCCCGTCCACATGGGGCAGACCGCCGTCTTCGGCACCGGCTCCTCGCTGACCGTCCGCGCGGACGAGAAGCAGGACGGCCACACCCCGGACCTGGAGGTCGTCCTCCTCGGCGGCCGCCCCATCCGGGAGCCGATGGCGCACTACGGGCCGTTCGTCATGAACAGCCAGGCCGAACTGAAGCAGGCCTTCGAGGACTTCCAGGCCGGCCGCCTCGGCACCGTGCCCGCAGTCCACGGCATGGGTGAGTGACCCGCGTGACGGGCCGTCCTGACGGCCCGTCACCCGTTCGGTCGTACAAGCGGGACATGGCTCCCGCGCCGTGATCGGGTGGGAGGGTGGATACCCGGAAACCCCTCCTGCCCGACATCGCGTGGCGAACAGCTGCCTGGTGCGCCGTACTTCTGCTGGTCACCGGTGTCGCCGCGGTCGCCATCTGGCTGTGCATTGCCCTCAAGACGGCCGTCACCCCGGTGCTGCTCGCCCTGCTCGGTACGGCGCTGCTCGGCCCCGTTTACCGCTGGCTGGTCGCCCGAGGGGTGAACCGGTCGGTGGCCGCCGGGCTCACCTGCGCGCTGCTCGTCGCGTTCGCCGGCGGCGCCGGGTACATCGTCGTCACCGCGTTCATCGACACCGGCGACCAGATCGTCCGGTCACTGAAGGACGCCGGGCAGTGGGTCATCGACCATTTCGGGATCGCCCGGAACACCAATGTGAACAACCTCGTCGCCAACGCGCGGAAGCTCGTCGAGAAATTCGGCGCGAGCGCCGCGGGCGGACTGCTCACCGGGATCAGCCTGGTCGGCTCGCTGATCGCGACCGGCGTCCTTGCCCTGCTGCTCACCTTCTTCTTCCTGCGTGACTCCGACCGGGCCGTGAGACTCGCGCACTCCGTCGCCCCGCGCGGCACCGGTGACCTGGTCGAGGCGATGGGACGGCGGGCGTTCGAAGCGGTCGAGGGCTTCATGCGCGGCACGACACTCATCGCGCTGATCGATGCCATCTGCATCACCGTAGGTCTGCTGATCCTGCGGGTGCCCGGGGCGGTGGGGCTGGGGGCGCTGGTCTTCGCCGGCGCGTACATCCCGTATCTCGGGGCGTTCATCTCGGGTGCCGTCGCCGTTCTGGTGGCGCTCGTCGACCGGGGGGTCGTGATCGCGCTCTGGGCGCTCGGGGTGGTGCTCGCGGTCCAGGTGCTGGAGGGGCACGTGCTGCAGCCGTTGATTCAGAGCCGTACGGTCCAGATGCACCCGGCCATGATCATGATCGCGCTGACCGCGGGCGCGAGTGTGGCGGGCGTGCTGGGCATGCTGCTCGCGGTACCGGCGTGCGCGGCGGCGTTCGGCATCCTCGGCGAACTCCGCACGCGCCACGCCCAGGACGAACCGCCATCCACCCCACCGAGCCCGTCCTCCCCGCCGAACCGTTCCTGAGCAGTACGCAGGAGTGAGTCCTGCGCACTGGCACGCCCCGAACGGTCTTGGGCGTACTGGTCGTCCGCTTTCGCAACCGGGCGGCGACACGGATCCTGTCCGTGGTCCGAGCCGGAAGGGCGGAGTCCCTCACGACCTGGCCATATGGACGCGGCCAGAGGCGACGGGGAGGCCCTGAACCATCTCGCTGGTGGAGCAGGGGCCCCGCACGCCGGCACCGCACCCGGCGTCCCAGATCGCGCTGATCGCGTTACCCCGATCAGCCCAGACCACCACTGCCCACGAGCCGACCCTCACACGATCGAGTTGAACCGTCCTTGTGTGCCACTCACCGGCAAGCAGTTACCAACCCCTATCGGCCTCCCCCGCCGGCTCGGCCGACTCGAACAACTCGAACCAGATCGACTTCCCGGCGCCCTGCGGATCCACCCCCCACGCGTCGGCCAGCATCTCCATCAGCACCAGCCCCCGCCCACTGGAGGCCATCTCGCCGGGCCGCCGCACGTGCGGCAGCTCGTCGCTGCCGTCCGCCACCTCCACGTACAGCCGTCGCTCCCCCCGCTCTCCGGTCGCCTCGGCGACCATCAGCGCGTCCCCGTCCGTGTGGAGGAGCACGTTGGTCGCCATCTCGGAGATCATCAGCACCGCCGCATCGACCTGCTCCGGGTCCGCCCAGTCGTGCAGCAGCTCGCGCAGCTGCTGCCGGGCCGCCGCGATCCGCTCGGGCTCGGCCTGCGCGATGGTCAGTGCGGTGCGGCGCGGCGCCGTCTGGCGCGGGGCACCCGACTCGCGCCGCAGCAGCAGCACCGCGATGTCGTCCTCGCGGCGGTCGGGGAGCGGACCGGTCGTGTAGTGCGAGCCCGGCCCGTGCACCGCCTGTATCAACGCGTCGGCGAGCTTCTCCAGGTCGCCGGTCTGCTCCTCCAGGACCGGCCGCAGTCGCACCCAGCCGGTCGCCATGTCGTGGCCGCCGGTCTCGATCAGCCCGTCCGTGCACAACATGATCGTCTCGCCGGTCTCCAGGACGATCTGGGTCGTCGGATAGTCGGCGTCCGTCTCGATGCCGAGCGGCAGCCCGCCGCCGGTCTGCCGGATCACCGCGGTCCCGTCGGCGCTGATCACCACCGGGTCGGGGTGTCCGGCCCGGGCGATGTCGAGCGTGCCGGTCTCGGGGTCGGCCTCCGCGTACAGGCACGTCGCGAAGCGCGGCCCGGTCTCCTCCCCGTCGTCGTACGCGTCGGTGAGCCCGGAGAGGAACCGGGAGGCGCGGGAGAGCACCGCGTCCGGTCGGTGCCCTTCGGAGGCGTACGCGCGCAGAGCGATCCGCAGCTGCCCCATCAGCCCGGCCGCCCGCACGTCATGGCCCTGGACGTCGCCGATGACCAGGGCGATACGGCCGTTGGGGAGCGGGATCATGTCGTACCAGTCGCCGCCCACCTGGAGCCCGCCGCCGGTCGGTACGTACCGGGCGGCGACCGTCATGCCGGGGATGTCGGGGCCCAGGGACGGCATCATCGACCGCTGGAGCCCCTGCGAGAGCTCCCGCTCGGTCTCGGCCACCCCGGCCCGTGCCAGGGCCTGAGCGAGCATCCTGGCGACGGTCGTCAGCACGGACCGCTCGTCCGGCGAGAACGACACCGGGTGCCGGAACCCTGCCATCCAGGCGCCCATCGTGCGGCCCGACACGATCAGCGGGAGAAAGGCCCAGGAGCGGCGTCCGAAGCGGCTGGCGAGCGGCCAGGTGGCCGGGAAGCGGCGGCGGTACTCCTCCGGCGACGGGAGATAGAGCGCCCGCCCGGTCCGTACGACCTCGGCGGCCGGATAGTCCGTCTCCAGCGTCATGTCGGTGAACGGGTCCTCGTCGCCCACGGTGTGCCCGTGGTGCCCGATGATCGTCAGGCGGTCGCCCGCGACACCGAAGACGGCGAGCCCGTCAGGCGAGAACCCGGGCATGGAGAGCGACGCGGCGACCCGCAGCACCTCGGCGGTCGACCGGGCCTCGGCCAGTGCCCGCCCCGCGTCCAGGAGGAACGCCTCCCGGGAGCGGCGCCAGTCCCCGGTGATGGGGGTGTACGCGCCGGTGGTTCCCGGCTGCGGCTCGGCGACCTCCTGGAGCGTGCCGACCAGCACGTAGGCCTCGCCGTCGGTCGGCAGTGGTTTGGAACGGGTGCGTACGGTACGGAGCACCCGCCCGCGGTCGTCCACGATCCGCAGCCGTGCCTCGGCCAGGGTGCCCTCGACGACGGCGAGGTTCACCACTCCGTTGATCTCGTTCCAGTCGACCGGATGGAAACGCGCGCGCACCGCGGTCTCCCGGAAGACACCGGCTTCGGCGGGCAGCTCCAGCAGCCGGGCCGCCTCCGCATCGAGCGTGACGGTCCCGGCTCCGTTGTCCCAGCGCCACAGGCCGGTCGCCGTCGCGGCCAGGACGTCCTCGGTACGCATTGCCCTACTTTAGGAAGATGTGTGCGGCTGATGCCACCGAGGAGGCCGCCGGCGGGCTCCCGCGGAGTGCCCCGACCACGCCGGATGATCTCGCCTGGGGTTATGGCAATGAAGTGGTGCGGGCGTGGGCGGTAGCCTGGGGAGGCTGAATCCACCAAACCGCGAAGACTGGATGAACGACGATGCATCGGTACAGGTCCCACACCTGCGGCGAGCTCCGCGCCTCTGACGTCGGCACCGACGTCCGGCTGAGCGGCTGGCTGCACAATCGTCGAGACCTGGGCGGCATCCTCTTCATCGATCTGCGCGACCACTACGGTCTGGTGCAGCTCGTCGCCCGCCCCGGCACGCCCGGCAACGAAGCCCTGTCGAAGCTCACCAAGGAGACCGTCGTCCGGATCGACGGCAAGGTCTCCGCGCGCGGCGCCGACAACGTCAACCCGGAGCTCCCGACCGGCGAGATCGAGATCGAGGTCGCCGAGGTCGAGGTGCTCGGCGAGGCCGCCCCGCTGCCCTTCACGATCAACACCGAGGACGGGGTCAACGAGGAGCGGCGCCTGGAGTACCGCTTCCTCGACCTGCGCCGCGAGCGCATGCACCGCAACATCATGCTGCGCTCCGCCGTCATCGCCTCGATCCGCTCGAAGATGGTGGCCCTCGGCTTCAACGAGATGGCGACCCCGATCCTCACCGCGACCTCCCCCGAGGGCGCCCGTGACTTCGTCGTCCCGTCCCGGCTGAACCCCGGCAAGTTCTACGCGCTGCCGCAGGCTCCGCAGCAGTTCAAGCAGCTGCTGATGATCTCCGGCTTCGACCGCTACTTCCAGATCGCGCCGTGCTTCCGCGACGAGGACGCCCGCGCCGACCGCTCCCCCGGCGAGTTCTACCAGCTCGACGTCGAGATGTCGTTCGTCGAGCAGGAGGACGTCTTCCGGCCGATCGAGAAGCTGATGACCGAGCTCTTCGAGGAGTTCGGCAACGGCCGCCACGTCACGTCGCCGTTCCCGCGGATCCCGTTCCGCGAGTCGATGCTGAAGTACGGCAACGACAAGCCGGACCTGCGCGCCAAGCTGGAGCTCGTCGACATCTCCGATGTCTTTGCGGACTCGGAGTTCAAGGCGTTCGCCGGCAAGCACGTCCGCGCCCTTCCGGTGCCGGACACCGCGGGCCAGTCCCGTAAGTTCTTCGACGGTCTGGGTGAGTACGCCGTCGAGCACGGCGCCAAGGGTCTCGCCTGGGTCCGCGTCGGTGAGGACGGCACCCTTGCCGGTCCGATCGCCAAGTTCCTCACCGAGTCGGACATCAAGACCCTCACCGAGCGTCTGTCGCTCGTCCCGGGCCACGCCGTCTTCTTCGGCGCCGGTGAGTTCGACGAGGTCTCCAAGATCATGTCGGCCGTCCGGGTCGAGGCCGCCAAGCGCGCCGGCCACTTCGAGGAGGGCGTCTTCCGGTTCTGCTGGATCGTCGACTTCCCGATGTACGAGAAGGACGAGGAGACCGGCAGGATCGACTTCTCGCACAACCCCTTCTCGATGCCCCAGGGCGGCCTGGAGGACCTGGAGACGAAGGACCCGCTGGACATCCTCGCCTGGCAGTACGACATCGTCTGCAACGGCATCGAGCTGTCCTCCGGCGCCATTCGTAACCACGAGCCCGAGCTGATGCTCAAGGCGTTCGAGATCGCCGGTTACGACCGCGAGACCGTCGAGCAGGAGTTCGCGGGCATGCTCCGCGCGTTCCGTCTCGGCGCCCCGCCGCACGGTGGCATCGCCCCCGGCGTCGACCGCATCGTGATGCTGCTGGCCGACGAGCCGAACATCCGCGAGACGATCGCCTTCCCGCTCAACGGCAACGCGCAGGACCTGATGATGGGTGCGCCCACCCAGCTGGACGAGGGTCGTCTGCGTGAGCTGAACATCCAGCTGCGCAAGCCGGTCGCGGCGGCGAAGGACAAGATCGAGAAGTAGACCGGCCCCGGACCACCGAGGTCCGCTTCCGTTCCACGTGAAACAGCCCCCGGCCGCCGGCCGGGGGCTGTGCCGCGTTCTGCCCCTGGTCGACCGTCCTGCACAGCAACGCACAGCTCGCACGCACGCCCCTGCCAGCTCCGCTGTCGGCTCGATCACGATGGGCGTGGACCCGGAAGAGACGTGCGACGCACGGGCTTTTGACCCTCCGGTCCTCCGCGGACTGGAAGGTCCCGGAACCGGCTCGACAGGGCACGGTCCCCTCCCGGGCCTTTCCGTGCCTGCGCGTCGGCAGCTGAACAGCGGGACACGCCCGCAGCGACAGAGAGAACCTGATCGGATGCGGCCGGATGGCCGCTTTGTCTGATTAGTCGGGAGTGGAGTCGGCAAAGACTGGCTCGGGGACTTGGCGCGGGGACTCGCCTCCGCCGCCTTCGACACCGATCCCTAGGAGAGCCCTCGTGCCCGAACGCGTGTCACGTCGCAGGTCCAGACGTCCGCCGTACGCCGTCTGCGCCACACTGTTCCTCGTGCTGACCGGGTGCGGTGCCTCAGGTACCGCACCCGCCACTGTCCCCGGCGGCGGCTCCCACGCCCCCGCGCCCGCCGGCACCTCCGGTGCGACGGGCCCGGTCGCCGGCGCCCGTGGACCGGCCGCCCCCAGGCGTCCTCGCGAGATCCAGTTGCTGGGGCCGGGGATCAGGTCGGCGATCCCGGCCGATTCCCGGCAGGCGCTGGTCGTCACCGGGGACTCGCCCGACTCCAGTCTGGCCACCGCCGTCCTCTACACCCGTGAGGACCCCATGGTGGGCTGGCAGCCGGTCATGGGCCCGTGGCCCGCCCACAACGCTCTGAAGGGCTGGACCGACGAGCACCGGGCGGGTGACCTCCGGACCCCCATCGGGGTCTACGGGCTGACGGCCGCGGGCGGTCGGCGCGCCGCCCCGGGCACCGCGTTCCCGTACGAGCAGAATCCGCTCTTCAACATCAGTGGCGAAGGGTTCCACGGGGACTCCCTGGAGGGGTCCTTCGACTACGTCATCGCCATCGACTACAACCGCATCCCCGGCGCCTCCCCGCTGGACCCGACCCGTCCGCTCGGCGAGGAGCGGGGAGGCGGCATCTGGCTCCATGTCGACCACGGCGGACCGACCCAGGGCTGCATCTCGATCCCCAAGGACCGGATGAGGGAACTGCTGCGCGTCCTCGACCCGGCAAAGGCGCCGGTGGTCGTCATGGGTGACGCTGCGGCCCTGGGCCACTGATGACATCGGGCACCCGAGGAGCCCGCATACGCGAGGGGCCCGCACCGTCACCGGTCCGGGCCCCTCTTCTGCGTCGCGAGAACTACGCGGGCTTCTCCTCCAGGCGCGGGAACAGCACCGCACCCTTCGTCACCGTCGCGCCCGCCGGCAGCTGACCCCAGTTGCCCGCGTCCTGCACGAGCTGGTCGGGCAGAGCGCCCAGGGACGCCTCGGCGCCGAGGGACTCCCACAGCTTCTGCGAGGTCTCCGGCATCACCGGGTTCAGCAGGACCGCGACACCGCGCAGCGCCTCGGCGGCCGTGTACAGGATCGCCGCGAGGCGGGCCCGGCCCTCGGGGGACTCGTCCTTGGCGACCTTCCAGGGCTCCTGCTCCGTGATGTAGCCGTTGACCTGCTTCACGAAGTCGAAGATCGCCAAGATGCCGGCTTGGAAGTCCAGCTCCTCGCCGATCTTCCGGTCGGCCGTGGCGACGGCCTTCGCAAGACCCTCCTGGACGGCCTTCTCGGCCTCACCGGCCGCCGTGGCCTCCGGCAGCGACCCGTCGAAGTACTTGCCGACCATGGCGGCGACGCGCGAGGCGAGGTTGCCGTAGTCGTTGGCGAGCTCGGAGGTGTAGCGGGCGGCGAAGTCCTCCCAGGAGAACGAGCCGTCGTTGCCGTACGCGATCGCCCGCAGGAAGTACCAGCGGTACGCGTCCACACCGAAGTGCGAGGTCAGGTCCTGCGGCTTGATGCCGGTCAGGTTCGACTTCGACATCTTCTCGCCGCCGACCATCAGCCAGCCGTTGGCCACGACCCTGCCGGGCAGCGGCAGACCCTGCGCCATCAGCATCGCCGGCCAGATGACCGAGTGGAAGCGGAGGATGTCCTTGCCGATCAGGTGCACATCGGCCGGGAACGTCCCGTCGAACTTCTCCTGGTTGGCGCCGTAGCCGACCGCCGTCGCGTAGTTGAGCAGCGCGTCGACCCACACGTAGATGACGTGCTTCTCGTCCCACGGCACCGGGACGCCCCAGTCGAATGTGGAGCGCGAGATCGACAGGTCCTGCAGGCCCTGCCGGACGAAGTTCACGACCTCGTTGCGGGCCGACTCGGGCTGGATGAAGCCGGGGTTGTTCGCGTAGAACTCCAGCAGCTTCGGGCCGTACTCGCTCAGCTTGAAGAAGTAGTTCTCCTCCTTGAGGATCTCCACCGGCTTCTTGTGGACGGCGCACAGCTTCGTGCCGTCCTCCGCCTCGATGAGGTCGCCGGGGAGCTTGTACTCCTCGCAGCCCACGCAGTACGGGCCTTCGTACCCGCCCTTGTAGATCTCGTCCTTGTCGTACAGGTCCTGCACGAACTCCTGCACCCGGTCGGTGTGCCGCTTCTCCGTCGTACGGATGAAGTCGTCGTTCGCGATGTTCAGGTGCTCCCAGAGGGGCTTCCAGGCCTCCTCCACGAGCTTGTCGCACCACTCCTGGGGCGTGACGTTGTTCGCCTCGGCAGTGCGCATGATCTTCTGACCGTGCTCGTCCGTGCCGGTGAGGTACCACACCTTCTCGCCGCGCTGGCGGTGCCAGCGGGAGAGCACGTCGCCTGCGACGGTCGTGTAGGCGTGGCCCAGGTGAGGAGCGTCGTTGACGTAGTAAATGGGGGTCGAGACGTAGTACGCCTTCGCCCCCTGCTTCTCGGATCCAGTGGCCGCCATGGTCGAAATCCTAACGGCCCGTGGGTGATCCACTCACACCGATAAACGTCGCCCGGCCATGGAGACCTTTGCGAAACATGCCTTCCGGTAGCAATGACCCATCCTGGGAGGGAGCGGACAGGCATGCACGAGGCAGGGGACATCACGATGCGGGTACTGGTCGCCGAGGACGAGGAGATCCTGGCGGAGCTCGTCGCCACCGGTCTGCGGCGGGCTGGGTTCGCCGTCGACACGGTCTACAGCGGCGACGCGGCCGTCGCCTACCTGGGGCTTCACGACTACGACGTCGTCGTCCTCGACCGCGATCTGCCACGGGTGCACGGCGACGACGTGGCGCGCGGACTCGTCGCCTCCGGCTCGCGCACCCGGATCCTGATGCTCACCGCTGCCGGTTCCATGGAGGACCGCGTCTCGGGTCTCGACCTCGGCGCCGACGACTATCTGGGCAAGCCGTTCGAGTTCCCGGAGCTGGTGTCACGGGTCCGGGCGTTGCGGCGGCGCAGCGCCCGGCCCGTGCCGCCGCAGCTGCAACGGCACGGCGTCCGGCTCGACTCCGTACGGCGCACCGCGTCCCGTGACGGCCGGGAGCTGGACCTCTCGCCGAAGGAGTTCAGCGTGCTGCAGCTGCTGCTGGAGGCGGACGGCGGGACTGTCAGCGCGGAGGAGCTGCTGGAGCGCGCCTGGGACGCCAACGCCGACCCGTTCACCGGCGCCGTCCGCGTCTGCATGAGCAAGCTGCGCGGGAAGCTCGGGGAACCCGCCCTGATCCGTACGGTGCAAGGCGTGGGGTACGCCCTGTGAAGCTCCCGTCGGCCGTCCGGCACGCCACGATCCGGACGCGGATCGCGCTCGTGTACGGCGGGGTTTTCCTGGTTCTCGGGACCGCGCTGCTCACCACCGTCAACCTTGCCTCCCGCGCCGGTACGGACTCGCAGGCCCGCGCGATCGCCGCCACCGCCGCCGTCATCCAGCCGGGCTACGCGGTGAACGGTCCGCTCATCACCCGGCGGAGCCTCGGCCCGCCCACCGTCTACGACCTCACCGACCATGTCAGCGACGCGGCCGGCCACCAGCTGCTGATCTGGTCCGCGGCCGCGCTGCTCGTGATGACGGCGTGTGCCGTCGGGGTGGGCTGGTGGACCGCGGGGCGGGTACTGCGGCCCGTCCACGCGATGACCGCGAAGGCGCGCCGCCTCTCCGAGCACACGCTGCACGAACGGATCGCTTCGAACGGACCCGACGACGAGCTGAAGGAGCTCGGTGACACGCTGGACGCGCTGCTGGCCCGGCTGCAGAAGGCGTTCGACAGCCAGCGGCGGTTCATCGCCAACGCCTCGCACGAGCTGCGGACACCGCTGGCCACCCAGCGGGCCGCGATCCAGATCGGACTGGACGACCCGACCCCTGAGGATCTCGTACGGATCAGGGAGACGCTCCTCGACAACAACCGGCGCAGCGAGCGGCTCATCGAGGGGCTGCTGGTGCTGGCGCGCAGCGAGCGGGGGCTCGCGGCGGGCGAGCGGGACACGGTCGATCTCGCACAGGTGGTGGCGGAGGAGGCGGCCCGGTACCCGGGTGTGCGGGTCTCGGCGCAGCCGTGCGGGATACGGGGGAACCGGCTGCTGCTGGCCCAGCTGGTGGCGAACCTGCTGGCCAACGCGGTGACGTATAACGTGCCCGACGGGACGGTGGAGGTGTCCGTCGCAGGGGGCGGGGCCGATGAGCCGGTTCTGGAGGTGTGCAACACCGGGCCGGTGGTGGCGGAGGCGGACATCCCGGGGCTCTTCGAGCCGTTCCGGCGGGGCGAGGGCCGGGACCGGATGGGTCCGGGCTCCGGACTCGGTCTTTCGATCGTGCGTTCCATAGCGGTGGCGCACGGCGGTACGGTCACGGCGGTGCCGCGCCCCGGGGGCGGTCTCGCCGTGACCGTGCGTCTGCCGGTCGACCTGCCGGGTCAGCCCTTGTCGGGTGCGGTCTCGCGGGTGGCGAGCCAGGCGGGGAGCGCGGCGAGAAGCTCCTGATAGAGCGTGGCGTCCGGCACCTCGCGCGGGGCGGGGCCCGCGTGGAAGAAGGCGGCGTTCGGGGCGTCCAGCTTCCGCAGGAACTCGAAGCCCTTCGCGTCCTCCTCGCCGAACGCGACGAACTGGAAGAACAGCGGCAGCCGCGCCGCCTCGACGAGCGCCTGCTTGGCGGGCTGCTTGGTGTCCGGCGGGCCGTCCGTCTGGAAGATCACCAGGGCGGGACCGGTGGCCTCCGACTTCTCGTAGTGCGCGACGACCTCCTCGACGGCACGGTGGTAGCTCGTACGGCCCAGACGGCCGAGCCCCGCGTGGAGCTCGTCGATCCGGCCCTCGTGAGCGGTGAGGTCGACCGTGCCGGTGCCGTCGATGTCGGTCGAGAAGAAGACGACGGGCACGGTCGCGGTCTCGTCCAGGTGCGCGGCGAGGGCGAGCGTGCGGTCGCCCAGGTGCTGGGCGCTGCCGTCCTTGTAGAACGGCCGCATGGAGCCGGAACGGTCGAGCACCAGGTAGACGGTGGCGCGGAGCCCGGTCAGGCCGTGCGCCTCCAGTGCGGCCTGGGCAGCCTTGTACGGCTCGGCGAGCGCAGGTGCACTGGACGTGACCCGGGCGAGGGGGAGGGCGGGGGTGGGCTCGCCGGCGGCGGGTGCGGGGGCCTCGGAGGGTACGTCGGTGACGGGCGCCTCTGCGGCGGGTTCCGGTGCGGGCTCGGCGACGGGTGCGGGAGCGGGGTCGACCGCGGCGGTGACCGGTGCGGGCTCGGGTGCGGAGGCCGGAGCGGTCGGCTCGCTCTCGACCGGCGTCTCCGGTTCGGCCGGGGTCTCCAACGTGGCGGCCACAGCGACCGGCTCGGCCTCGGGCTCGACCTTGGCGGTGACCGGCTCGGCTTCGACCTGGGCCTCGGTGGCGGCCTCGGGCTTGGCCTCGACGGCGACCGGTGCGGCCTCGTCCTCGGTCTTGGCGGTGACCGGCTCGGCTTCGACCTGGGCCTCGGCGGCGACCGGCTCGGCCTCGGGCACCGCAGTGAGCGCCTCCGCTTCCGGCTCCACCGCAGCCTCGGGCTCGACTTCGGCGGTGACCGGCTCGGCTTCGACCTGGGCCTCGGCGGCGACCGGCTCAGTCTCGACGGTGGCCTCCGGCGCGGGGGTCACAGCGACCGGCTCGGCCTCGGGCTCAACCTCGGCGGTGACCGGCTCGGCTTCGGCCTCGACGGCGATCGGTGCGGCCTCGGGCTCGACTTCGGCGGCGACCGGCTCAGTCTCGGCTTCGACCTGGGCCTCGGCGGCGACCGGCTCTGCCTCAACCTCCGCTTCCGGCTCCGCAGCGACCGCCTCCGCGACCGGCTCTGACGCGGTCTCGGCCGCGGCCGGCTCCGGGGCCGAGCCCTGGGCCGGGACTGTGGGGGTGGACTTCGGGGTGGGGGCCGATGGCCTGTCGAAGGCCTCCGCCACCAGGTCCGCCGCCAGTCCGCTCTCGGGCGAGGCGGACCGGCGTGAGGCGGGAGCGGGCACCGAGGCCTTGGCGGGCGGGGTGGATGCCGCCACCGTCTCGTCCGCCGTCACCGTCACCGCGACGGGCTGCGACTCCGTCGGCCCGGTGCGCTCCGTCTGGGGCGGGACCGTGGCCGTCGTCGGTTCGTCCTGCTCCGCGCGGTCGCGGCCGAACACCTTGCGCAGCAAGCTCCGAATGCCCATGGGCGAGGCCTTTCGCATGAGTTGGGTGCGATGAATGTCCGTACTGCGGGAATTTATCCCTGGCCAGGGCGGATACGTAAGGTTAGCGGCCAGATCCGGCCGTTCGTTGGTGCGGCCCGCGTCCGTGTCAAATGGGAAGCGGTGGCCCTGACTTCACTCTCCGTTCATGCGGAGTCCCTCGTGCCGCGTGACTGCGCACCTACCGTCACGCGAGACACACATATGGAGGGAAAACACGTGCGCAACCTGCTGCCGCTCATCAGCTCGCACCCGGGCGGGCGCTCTGCGCTGACCTGCCGCTACCGCTGTGGCGACGCCTGCTTCCAGGAGATTCCGAACACCAGCGACAACGAATACGTCGGCGATGTCATCGCCGGTGCCCTTTCGCGCCGTTCGATGATGCGTGCCGCAGCCGTGGTGACCGTCGCCGCTGCCGCCGGGACGACCGTCCTGGCGGGCCCGGCCGCACCGCAGGCCGAGGCCGCCGAGCTCGCGGGCCACGGGCACACGCCGGACAGGCCGATGACTCCCGCCGCCTCCGGCGCCCGTGGTCTGCGCTTCGCGCCCGTCGCGCCGAACAACGACGACAAGGTCACCGTCCCGGACGGCTACGACCAGAATGTCGTGATCCGCTGGGGCGAGCCGATTCTGCGCGGCGCGCCCGCGTTCGACCCGGACAAGCAGTCCGCCAAGGCGCAGGCGGGCCAGTTCGGTTACAACAACGACTTCCTCTCCCTGCTCCCGCTCCCCGGTGAGCGCGGCCGCCAGGTCCTGGTCGCCAACCATGAGTACACGGACGAGAACCTCATGTTCCGTGGCTACGATCCGGCCAACCCGACCCGCGAGCAGGTCGAGATCGCCTGGGCCGCGCACGGACTGTCCGTAGTCGTCGTCCAGGACGAGAGCCGCACCGGCAAGCTGTCGCCGGTCAGCCGCCACCCGCTGAACCGCCGCCTCACCGCGACCAGCGAGTTCGAGGTCACCGGCCCGGTAGCGGGCAGCCCCCTGCTCCGTACGTCCGCCGACCGCACCGGCCGCAAGGTGCTCGGCACGCTCAACAACTGCGCGGGCGGCACGACCCCGTGGGGCACCACGCTGCACGGCGAGGAGAACTTCAACCAGTACTTCGCCAACGGCTCCAGCGCCACCGACAAGCGGTACGGCATCGCGGCCGGCGCCACCGAGCGCAAGTGGGAGCGTTTCGACAAGCGGTTCGACCTGGCGCAGGAGCCGAACGAGGCGCACCGCTTCGGCTGGGTCGTCGAGCTCGACCCGTACGACCCGGACGCGACGCCGCGCAAGCGCACCGCGCTCGGCCGCTTCAAGCACGAGGCCGCGCAGCCCCGACTGACCGCCGACGGCCGGCCGGTCGTCTACATGGGCGACGACGAACGCTTCGACTACTTCTACAAGTTCGTATCGTCGAAGAAGATGAAGAAGGGGAACTCGCGGGCCGCCCGCGAGCACAACCTCACCCTCCTGGACGAGGGGACGTTGTACGTCGCCAGGCTGACCGGCGACTCCCCGGCCGCCGAGTTCGACGGCACCGGGAAGCTTCCCTCCGACGGTGAGTTCGACGGCAGTGGCGTCTGGATCCCGCTGGCCACGGGCAACACCTCCCACGTGCCCGGGATGACCGCCGAGGAGGTGTACGTCTTCACGCGACTGGCCGGTGACAAGGTCGGCGCCACGAAGATGGACCGCCCCGAGGACATCGAGCCGTCGCCGCGCACCGGCCAGGTCTACGTCGTGCTGACGAACAACACCAAGCGCGGCACCGCCGGCAGCGCCCCGGCCGACGAGGCGAACCCGCGCAACAACAACAAGCACGGCCACATCATGGAGCTGGCCGAGCACGGGGACGACCCGGCCTCGGACGGCTTCGCCTGGCGGCTGTTCCTCGTCGCAGGCGACCCGAACGACCCGGCGACGTACTTCTCCGGCTTCCCCAAGGAGAAGGTCAGCCCCATCTCCTGCCCCGACAACGTGGCGTTCGACCCGCACGGCAACCTGTGGATCGCCACGGACGGCAACCAGCTCGGCTCGCACGACGGCCTGTTCGGGGTCGCCACCCAGGGCGAGCGGCGCGGTGAGCTCAAGCAGTTCCTGACTGTGCCGAGCGGCGCCGAGACCTGCGGTCCGCTGGTCCAGGACCGCCGGGTGCTCGTCGCGGTGCAGCACCCGGGCGAGATCGACGGCGCGTCCGTCGAGAAGCCGGCGAGCAGCTGGCCGGACGGTCCGGGCAGGATCGTGCGCCCGTCGGTCGTCGCCGTCTGGCGCAAGGACGGCCGCGACATCGGCGTCTGAGCCCGCCCGCGTAACGGCCTCCCCCACTCCCTGTCGTGGGGGAGGCCGTAAGGGTTCACGCGGTGGTGACTTGGCGGCGCCACCGCGTGAACTGCGCCTCCGCGTCCCCGGTGTAGGACCACGGAGCCAGCACCGCCCGCCCGTCCAGCAGCCGGAACGCGTCCGCGGCCTCCGCGGGACGCCCCGCGTAACAGGCCGCGTGCGCAAGGTAGTTCAGCTCGCCGACCTCCTCCGGGGGCACCGGCCCGGCCGCGCGCATCCCGAGCCACCGCTCCCAGGTGCGGCACACCTCGGTCACCGCCAGCTCGTGGTCCCAGTGCTGCTGCCCGGTGCGCGGCGCCACGACGGGCCGCCCGTGCGTGGCATCGGAGACGTACCGGTACTCCTCGACCCTGGCGATCTGCACCAGCACCGGAAGCGACGAACCGGGCGGCGCCGCGCCGGCCGCGTCGCGCGCGAAGTCGTACATGGTGCCGTGGGTGCCGTGCCAGCGGGCCGAGTAGTAGCGCAGCAGCTGTGTGTGCCCCTCCATGTGGTGGGGGTCGCGGCGCAGCAGTTCGTCCCACCACTGCGTGATCCGGCGCCGGGCCCCGTCCTCGTACAGCCGTGCCACGGTCAGCAGCGACGCCCACGGCATCGGGTCGGACGGGCAGGCCTCGGCGGCCCGCAGGCAGCAGCGGACGACCCGGTCCACCCGGTCCTGGTCGACGGCGATGCCGCGGCCCGCCATGACGGCCCGTCCGAAGAGCCGTACGACGTCGGTCGCCGCCTTCAGCACGTGCGCGTCGGCGTTCTTCGGTTCGGCCGCGAGCCAGGTCTCCACGGTGGAGCTGCCCGCGGCGGCGTGGGCGAGCAGCCGGGTCCGGTGGGTGCGCAGCGCCCCCGCGTTGCCGGTGGCGTGCAGCAGATCGCGTACGCCCTGCCAGCGGCCGATGACGATGTCCTGGCGGGCCGCGGTGAGCGACCTGTCGCCGAAATCCGGGTCGAAGCGCACGGGTGGGAGGGTGCGGCGTCGGCGTACAGCCATGCTCGGAGAGTCGTCTCCTCTCGGGGCTGGTGCGGGCGGAGGGGCCGGGGATCAGAAGTCGGTGACGATCGTGGCGGAATCGGCGCAACCGGACGAATCCTCGGCCTGCACGGTCCGCGAAGCATCGAGCTTCGCCGGACGGTAGTACGAGCTGCCGCGCCGCCGGTACCAGAACATCGGGACGGCCCCCATGGCAAGACCGCCGAGGCCGAGTACGAGCGCCGTTCTGCTGAAGTCGCCGAGCGCCTCGAAGAAGATCCAGAACATGAAGAGCGAGCCGACCAGTGGCCAGAGCCCGCCGAGGACGAAGTCCGATACCGAGCGGAGGAGCAGTTTGCGGTACGCGACGACGGCGGCCAGCCCCGCGAGCCCGTAGTACACGGCGATCTGCAGCCCGATGGCCTGCACGGCCACACCCAGGATCCGTTGCACGCGGCCGAGGGCGAGCGAGGCGAGGATCAGGACGAGGGCGACCCCGCCCACGGCCGCGACAGCCACCCACGGCGTGTTCCAGCTGCGGTGCACCCGGCCGAACGCGGCGGGCATGGTGCGGTCGCGGCCCATCGCGAACAGGGAGCGCGTGACCTGGATGAGCGTGGTCTGCAGGGTCGCGACGGTGGACAGCATCACCGCCATCACCAGAAGTTTTCCGCCGACGCCGGGCCACACCTTCTCCCCGAGCACGGTCAGGACGTTGGCGCTGTGCCGCTGGATGTCGTCGGCGGAGAGGATCACGTTCACCGCGATCGCGAACACTTCGACGAGCGCGAAGACGGTGAGCACGCCGACGATCCCGGCCAGCCCCGCGGTGCGGCGGCTGTCGCGGGTCTCCTCGCTGAGGTTGCCGGTGACGTCCCAGCCCCAGTAGTAGAACGCGGCGATCAGCGCGCCGGAGGCGAAGTCGGAGACCCCGTCGAAGTGCCCGAGGCCGAGCCAGGACCATTCGAAGGCGTGTGCGGCACCGGCCCCGGTGCCCGTGGAGCCGCGGACCAGCGCGACGACCGCGAAGAGCAGCAGGATCACCAGCTCGACCCCGGAGATGAGCAGCTGGGTTCGGGCGCTGAGCCGGGCCCCGCCGAGCACGACGAGCAGCATCAGCAGGAACCAGCCCGCCCCGATGAGGGTGGCGAGTGTCGTGTTGTCGGCGGAGCGCGAGTCGATGACGGTCAGCGTCATCGTCCCTGCGGGCAGCGATCCGGCGACCATGAACAGGGTTGCCGCGACGACCAGCGCCCAGCCGCTGAGGAAACCGAGGAAGGGGTGCAGGGTCCTGCCGACCCAGGAGTAACCGGCGCCCGCGTTGACGTCGATCCGGCCGAGCTGCCGGTAGGCGAGGGCGATGCCGAGCATCGGTATCGCGCAGTACAGCAGGGCGGCGGGCCCGCCGAGACCGACCGTACCGACGAGCACGGAACTGGTGGCGGCCAGCGAATAGGCGGGGGCGCTGCCCGCGACCGCCATCACGATCGTGTTGAACGTACCGAGGGCATTGGGCTGGAGCCCACGGCCGGGCCGGGCGGGCGTGTTGCGCATCGCTGTTCTCAACTGCTTCCGGAAGTACGGCGTGCCACGGCGGAGTCCCCGTACATCCTTCAGAGGCACGACATGTGGCGGCATGTCAGAGACAGATCTTCGAAACTCCGAACGGATGCGGTCAGTCCGTTCGGAAAGATCGTCCGCATCGTAGTCCCGTGATTACAGCTGTGTCGGCTTGGGCGGTAAGAGCGTTGCGCGAGTCCCGTGCGAGGTTCACAACTCGGGCGGAAGGCCTACAGTCGGAGACATGGTTTCGGGTGAGGCACCGCAGGCGGAGGGAAGCGTCCGCGTCGACAGCTGGATCTGGTCGGTACGGCTGACCAAGACCCGCTCGCAGGCCGCTGCCGCCTGCCGCGCGGGGCACGTCAAGGTCAACGGGGACCGTGCCAAGCCGGCGCAGACCCTGCATGTGGGGGACGAGGTGCGGCTCCGGCACGCCGGCCGCGACCGGATCGTCGTCGTGTCCAGGATCGTGAAGAAACGGGTCGGCCCGCCGGTGGCAGCGGAGTGCTTCGTCGACAACAGCCCGCCCCCGCCGCCGCGCGAAGCGGTCATCCAGGTGCCGGTCCGCGACCGCGGCACGGGCCGCCCGACCAAGCGCGACCGCCGCGAGATGGAACGCCTGCAGAGCCGCGGCCACGGGGGCCAGCCGGCCTGACGGTTTCCCCCACGACAGGGAGTGGGCTCCCGGCGCGCTCGGCTGCGGTGAGGCGATCGCCCGTGCCGCCGCGACCGCCTGGCGCAGTGGCGCCAGTGCCCCTTTCCCGTCGCCCGGCAGCTCGGTCCGCACGCTGCGGATCAGAGCGCGAACAGGGTCTTGCCGCGGGCGCCGCCCGTGCGGTTCCGGTCGAGCGCCTGCGGGGCCTTCTCCAGCGGGAGTTCGATGTCGATGGGCACCTTGAGCACGCCCTCCAGGGCCCCCGTCGCCAGGACGTCGAGCAGCACGGGTGTCGGCTCCAGGCGGAAGTCGATACCGCTGACACCGGTGGGAAGGGCGGCCCGCCCGGCGACGCCCCTCGTGGAGACGGCCACACCCCCGGCCCGGACCAGCGCCGCATGCGCCGCGAAGCCGTCCGGGGTGGTGGACACCAGGTCGACGAGCGCGTCGATGCCGTCCGGGCACGCCTCCCGTACCGCCGCTTCGAGCGGACGGGCCGTCGCGTCGATCGTGACCGCGGCGCCGAGCGCCCTCATCCGCCTGTGCTCGTCGCCGCGCACGGCGGCGATGACGCGCAGGTCCCGGGCGGACGCGAGCTGGGTCAGATAGCTGCCGACGCCGCCAGCCGCTCCGATGATGAGCAGACTCTCATGGCCGCGGAGCACCGCGGTCTCCAGGAGTTGCGCCGCGGTCATCCCGGCAGACGGCAGCGCCGCAGCGGTCCGGAGCGGGAGACCGTTCGGGACCAAGGTGATCGCGGAGTCCTGTGGGACGGACACGTAGTCGCAGTACGTGCCCGGGCCGGCCGGCGATCCGCTCACCCGGCCGAAGACCTCGTCGCCCACCCGGAAGCGGTTCTCGCCGCTGCCGATCATGTCCACCCGGCCCGCGTAATCCACGCCGACGACCAGCGGGAACACCGACTCCGCAGCCCCTTCCGGGGCCCTGTCCGCGATCTGCCAGTCGCACGGGTTGAGCGCGGCGTACATGATCTTCACCCGCACCTCGCCGGCCTGGGGATCCGGCTTGGGAAGGTCGATCAGTGAAGGATCGGCCCGGAACGCGCTGACGGCTATGGCTCGCATACGGAAGACCTCTCAGTCGACCCCGACGGTCACGCAGTCCTGCACTCCACTCTTGCCCGGCCCGCGCGCCGCCGCACGTCGAACCGGGTGCGGCGGCGCTCAGCCGACGTGCAGGTCGAGCCCGACGAGGAGCGCCCGGTGGCCGGCGCCGTCGAGGCGCGGCAAGCGGGCGGACCGTACCGAGAAGTCGTGGCTGACCAGCACATGGTCGATCCGGGCGCGCAGTGGAGTGGCGCGGCCCGCGGGCCAGGAGTACGTAGGGGAGGCGCCGGCGAGGCGGGCCGGATCACGTCCGTGCGGTGGATCCCCGCCCCATCCACACCCGCGCGACCACCGCACACAGCGCCGCCGCCAGTCCCGTACCGAGAACGATCCACACGGTCGTACGGAGCGAAGCCGTCAGCGCGTCGTACACCGCTGCCGCCGCGTCGTGGTCGCTGCCCGCCACCCCGGCCAGCACCCGGTTCCGGGCAATCGCGATCAGTGCGCGCAGCACCAGCGCGCCGAGGGTGAATCCGAGCCCGACGAGCGCCGTGGCCGTCAGTGCGGCGAGGGCGGCGCCCAGGCGTCCCGGCCGGCCGCGCACCGCCGCGACGGCCACGGCCGCGAGAGCGAACAGCACGGTCCCGACGGCGGGCCAGATGCTGCCGGCCCGGAGCAGGCGGAAGGTGTGGCGCAACTGGTCGGCGCGGTCGGCGGAGATCAGCGTGATCTCGGTGTGCTGGACCGGGATCCGGTCGGCGAACGGTACCCCGTTGTCCAGCAGATTCTGTTTGACCTGCTCCGTCACCGCCGCCAGATCGATGGTTACTGCCTCGCCGGTCTTCCCGTTCAGCGCGGCGGTGACCGCCTTGTGGGCGGTGCGGTTGGCGGCGTCCCAAGCGGTACGAAAGGCATCGGTGGTGGTGAACGACTGCACCGCCTCGTACAGGAAGCCCCGCACGGTGTCCTGGAGCGGCCCGGCTTCGATCTTCTTCATCGCCTCGTCGGTGATCAGACCGGCCACGATGGCCTGCACATCGGGGTCGGAGGCGAGCGGCTCCACCGCGGCGACATACCGGTCCGTGTTGTCGATCTCCAGATCGACCCAGGCGGCCAGCGCACTCAGCGGGACGAGGGCGGCGAGCAGCACAACCAGTACCGTCGACAACGTCACCGAGAGAGAGGTCCGCACCCCTCAAGGGAATCCCGGACGGCAGCGGTGCGCTCCGGGCGGTACCCCATTCGAGTTGCCGGGCCCCACGGCCGGGTGTGCTCTGGAGGGAACGGGGTGAAGGAAGGAGCTTTCGGCCATGACGACACACGCCTCGGTGCCGACGCGCCGCCGCCGCGCGCGGGCGCGCACCCACCGCCCCAGCACACTCAGCTGGGCCATGCCCGTCGCCCTGGGCGTGATCGGGGGCTGGTGGGCGACGTCCATCGTGCGCGGCGGCGGTGTGCTCACCGGCACGCAGCTCGCGCTCGGTCTGATCACCGGCGCCGTGCTGGCGGCGCTCTGCTACGGCCTCGGCCGGGTACAGAAGCGACTGCCCACAGGAACCAAGGCCACCGCGTACGGCGTGCTGTTCGGCGGTACGGTCGGCTTCCTGTACAGCCTGTCCGACAAGAGCGTGCTCGCGTGCGCCGTCCTGGCCCTGGCGACCGGATTCGGCATGTGGGTGTGCGCCTTCTACGTGTTCCACGTGACGGAGGACTGACTCCGCGCCCCGTCTCCTCTTTCTTCCTTCATCCTTGACCTGCTCCGCGGGGGAAGCCCCGGCATCGGCGGGGCCGGGCGGGACCGTTCGGTACGAGGAGGCCGGCGGCGGAACGCGAGGCGCGCACGAAGGACGCCGCGGACTCAAGGAGGGGCGGCCCCGAACGGGACCGCCCCTCCTTTTCGTTCGTCCGGTTCACTCGGTCAGTCGCGGACGACCGTCACCGGGCACGGCGCGTGCTGGGTGACATGGAGGCTGACCGAGCCGAGCAGGGTCGCCTTGAAGCCACTGTATCCGCGTGCCCCGACGACCAGCAGGTTCGCGCCCTTCGCGCGGTCCAGCAGGGCCTGTGCCGGGTTGCCGATCACCACGATCTTGCTGACCGCGGCCGCGCCCTCGGCGCCGAGGGCCTCCTCCAGCGCCTCGGTGAGCGAGACGGTCGCCAGGGCCTGGGGATCGAAGTCCTCCGGCATACCCGGCATCATGGACGCCCAGCTCGTCGCGGGGTACTCCCAGCTGTTGACGGCTTCCACCGAGTCACCGGTCAGCTCGGCCTGGCGTACGGCCCAGTGCAGCGCCTTGATCGACGACTCGGAGCCGTCCACGCCCACCACGATCCTGCCCATCTCTGCCTCCAGGTCGGTTCAGCTCACATCTGCGTGATACACCTCACGGCGCATCTTTACGGGTCACTGTAATCAAACCGGGCAGAAGCCCTCAGAGTGGGTCCGCCCCGCTCGGGCAGCGGCAGGTCAGTCCAGCCGCAGGTCGGCGAGTTGCTGCTCGAACGGCACCACCTCGTCGTCGAGCCCCGGTGCCCTGGACGCCCCGGAGACCGCCCGGCCGCCCGCGATCATCCCCGCGAGTTCGCCGCCCGCGCGCCGGATCCGGGACGGCAGCCCCTCGGTGTACTCGTCACCGGACGAGCCCCAGTCCTCCGACGCGGCGTACACGGACGTCGGTACGACGGTGGCTCGCAGGTAGGCGAAGAGGGGCCGCATCGCGTGCTCCAGGACGAGCGAGTGCCGGCCGGTGCCGCCGGTCGCCGCGATGAGGACGGGCTTGCCGGTCAGCGCCGTGTTGTCGATCAGGTCGAAGAACGACTTGAACAGTCCGCTGTACGAGGCGGTGAAGACCGGCGACACGGCTATCAGGCCGTCCGCCGCGGTCACCGCACCGATCGCCTCGCTCAGCGCCCGCGGCGGGAACCCCGTCACCAGGTGGTTCGCGATGTCGACGGCCAGATCGCGGAGCTCGATCACCCGGACCTCCACCGGCCGGTCCTGCTCGGCGGCCAGTCGCTCCCGGGCGGCGGCCGCCAGCCGGTCGGCCAGCAGTCGGGTCGACGACGGCTGGCTCAGCCCGGCGGACACGGCGACGATCTTCAGAGCCTCGTTCTGCATGGTGGGTCAGATCTCCTTCGTGCGCGCGGCGACGGCCGGGTGGACGGGGGCGGATTCCGGCACTCCGGCCGGCCGCATGTTGGCGAACTCCTTGCGCAGCACCGGGACGACCTCCTCGCCGAGAATGTCGAGCTGCTCCAGGACCGTCTTCAGCGGAAGTCCCGCGTGGTCCATCAGGAACAGCTGGCGCTGGTAGTCGCCGACGGCGTCACGGAACGACAGGGTCCGTTCGATGACCTCCTGCGGGGAGCCGACGGTCAGCGGCGTCTGCTGCGAGAAGTCCTCCAGGGAGGGCCCGTGCCCGTAGACCGGCGCGTTGTCGAAGTACGGGCGGAACTCCCGTACCGCGTCCTGCGAGTTCTTCCGCATGAACACCTGGCCGCCGAGGCCGACGATGGCCTGCTCGGCGGTGCCGTGCCCGTAGTGCGCGTACCGCTGCCGGTAGAGGTCCACCATCTTCTTGGTGTGCTCGATGGGCCAGAAGATGTTGTTGTGGAAGAACCCGTCGCCGTAGTACGCAGCCTGTTCCGCGATCTCCGGGGAGCGGATGGAACCGTGCCAGACGAACGGCGGGACGCCGTCCAGCGGGCGCGGGGTCGCGGTGAAGGACTGCAGGGGTGTACGGAACCTGCCCTCCCAGTCGACGACGTCCTCCCGCCACAGCTTGTGCAGCAGGGCGTAGTTCTCGATGGCGAGCGGGATGCCCTGGCGGATGTCCTTGCCGAACCACGGGTAGACCGGCCCGGTGTTGCCGCGCCCCATCATCAGGTCGACCCGGCCGTCCGCGAGGTGCTGCAGCGTCGCGTAGTCCTCGGCGATCTTCACCGGGTCATTGGTGGTGATCAGCGTCGTGGACGTCGACAGGATCAGGTTCTCGGTGCGGGCGGCGATGTAGCCGAGCGTGGTCGTCGGCGAGGACGGGACGAACGGCGGGTTGTGGTGCTCGCCGGTCGCGAAGACGTCCAGGCCCACTTCCTCGGCCTTCAGGGCGATCGCGAGGGTCGCCTTGATCCGCTCGTGCTCGGTCGGCGTCCTGCCGGTCGTGGGGTCGGTGGTGACGTCTCCGACGGTGAAGATCCCGAACTCCATGGCGCCCGCCTCCGTGAGGGGTAATGGTTGAACCTTGAACTACTTGAGTCACACCCTACAACGGGGCACCCCTTCTGCCTATTCCGCCGTCGGAGCGGAAGTCCCGGCGGTGCGTACTCTGGACGGCGAGACAGACCCGGAACGCGCCGGCACGAAGGAGGCAGGGCCCATGAGCGAGAGCGAGAGCTGGAAGGAGCGCGGCGTCGCGCTGCGCGTCTTCGTCTACGTCTTCGCCACGCATCTCTTCGCGGGCTTCGTCTACCTGCTGTTCTACGTGGGCGAGCACGCCCACAAGTGAGCCGCCCGCCGGGCGGAACGCCGACGGCCGCAAGGCTCCTCGCCGTGATTGCCGCTCCGCCAAAGCCGGGTGGGCGGAGCCTGGCCGCGTTACACTCGGCGCATGACTTCCGTACCGTGCCGAAACTGGTGGCGCTCCACTTAGGAGCGGCCGCCTCATCTGCACGGAACCAGGGCCGTTCGATATGGACGGCCCTCTTCTGTGCCCTCGCACGGGTACGAATGCCGCTCCTGGCGGGCCGTCCTCCACGCAACCAGCACCGCGAGGAGAGACCATGACCACCGCCGCCGCACCCGTCACCGCACCTGTCACCACCCCCGCCCAGCGCCGCAGTGCCGAGCTGGAGCAGCAGATCCAGCAGGACCCCGGGCGGTTCCGGGTGATGACCGGGGACCGGCCCACCGGGGCGCTGCACCTCGGGCACTACTTCGGAACCCTCCACAACCGTGTCCGGCTCCAGGACCTCGGCGTGGACGTCTTCGTGATCATCGCCGACTATCAGGTGCTCACCGACCGGGACGTCGCCGACCGGCTCACCGAGCACATGGAGGGGATGTTGCTGGACTACCTGGCCATCGGTATCGACCCGGCCCGCACCACGATCTTCAACCACAGTGCCGTGCCCGCGCTGAACCAGCTGATGCTGCCGTTCCTCAGCCTCGTCTCCGTTGCCGAGCTGAACCGTAATCCCACGGTCAAGGACGAGATCGCGCACTCCCGGCAGTCCGCCGTCAGCGGGCTGATGTTCACGTATCCCGTGCATCAGGCCGCCGACATCCTGTTCTGCAAGGGCAACCTCGTCCCCGTCGGACAGGACCAGCTGCCGCACCTCGAAGTGACCCGGAGCGTCGCCCGCCGCTTCAACGAGCGGTACGGGACGGTCTTCCCGGAGCCGGACGCACTGCTCTCCGCCGCGCCCCTCCTGTTCGGCACCGACGGCGGCAAGATGAGCAAGAGCCGGGGCAACTCGATCGCGCTCGGCGCCACCGCCGACGAGACCGCCCGGCTGATCAGAGGGGCGAAGACGGACACCGACCGGCACATCACGTACGAACCGGAGACCCGGCCCGAAGTGTCGGGGCTCGTACTCCTCGCCGCGCTCTGCCTCGACCGCGACCCGCACGAGGTCGCCGAGGAGATCGGAGACGGCGGTGGCGCCGTGCTCAAGCGGACCGTGACAGAGGCTGTCAACGAGCGGCTGGCGCCGGTGCGTGCGCGACGGGCGGAGTACGCACAGGACATGGCGTACGTACGGTCGGTCCTGCGGACCGGCAACGAGCGAGCCAATGCCGTCGCCGACGCCACGCTGGCGGAGGTGCGGGGGGTGATGGGGGGCGTGCTGTAGCGGATTGCGGCCAGGTCGGGGCAGCCAGGCCGGGTCGGGCCGGGTCGGCTTCCGGCCAGGCGTTCCGTGCCGACACGTCCAGGATCAGTGCCGCGATGTTCCAGGCGTCATCGGCGCCGCTGTGGCCCAGGCCCTCCAGGGGAGGCTCGCCACCCGCAGGGCCTGGGCCATGCCGCTCCCGCACCCACGAGCAGAGGCCGACTGCGCCGGCCTCCGCCGCATGACAGGGCGTCCACGCTCCCGGTGGAAGGCATCACACCAGCAGGAGACCGCCGCACCGCTCGGCGCCGTCCTTCATCGCGATCAGATTGGCCTGCACGTAAGAGATGTTGTTCCTGGAGTGCCAGTCAGTAGGGAAGTAGGTGACCAACCGTGAACGCTGGAACCGGGCCTGGATTTCCGGTACGAAGGCGCGGTACTGGTCGTCGGTGTAGTACCAGAACGAGTTCTCGTTGTAATAGGCGACATGTGTCGGGTCCTGGTAGGCGCCCCGGCCGTCGGAACTGGGAGTCCGGCTAAGAAGCATGCCGCCCGGTGCCAGCAGCCGGTACAGCTCGTTGATCAGCGGAATCTTCGCAGGCACGTGCTCCAGGAAGTCCACCGCCCGGAGCAGGCCGACCGAGTCGTCAGGGAGGTCCAGCGGCCCGGGCAGCGTCGCGACGATGTCGACGCCGTCCCTTGGGTGCTGGTCCACTCCCAGGTAGCCGGGCGGCTTGCGGTGCGCGGCGCCGAGGTCCAGTGCGAGGAGCCCGCGCCGCTTGGTCCAGGCGAGTGCGTTGACCTCCACGTATTTGTCGTACAGGGCGACCGTCTCGCGCTGGATGTGCGCGTTGACTTCGGTATCGCGCTGGGTGTTGTGAGGGTGCTGCCGCTGCAGATACAGGCAGCGACGGATCAAGTGGAATTCGCCCACCTGAAAGAGACGGCACATCAAGTCCTGGTCGTCCAGCACCGTGCGCGTGGCATCGTACCCACCGACCTGCTCGTACGCGTCCTTACGGAACGCCCGCACATGGTTGGGGGCGTACCAGATGTACGAGACGTTGTGCGGCGTCGGTGCCATGGAGACGGCCTGCAGGAGCTGACGGCCGTCGACATTCACCTCCTCGTACTGCCAGCCGTGCGCCTCGTTGAACCGCGATTCGTCCCGGCCTCCGTCCTCGGTGATCTGAGCGGTATGGCTGTAGACGAAGACGACGTCGGGATGCTCGTCGAAAGCCTTCGACAGTTCCGCCAGGCAGTCCTTCGCCAGCAGGTCGTCGTGGTCGAGTTCGACGAGGATCTCTCCGCGTGCCAGTTCGCAGGCGCGGCGCTTGGCCGCTCCGACGCCCACGACGTCGTCCGCGATCTCTACCCGGACACGGTCATCGGGCTGTTCGGGCCGCCACCGCGCGCCGTTGTTGAGGAGCACGATCCACTCCCAGTCGGAGCGGGTCTGCGCCTGAAGGGTCGCGAGGCATTCGTCCAGGAAACGCGGTCGATGGCTGGGGGTGAAGACAGAGAACTTCGGGGTCGGGAGAGAAGTCATCTTTTGGTACCTGCCTGAGTGGCTGTCGGTGCTGGGCTCGTGGGATTCCGGAACTGCTCCGGGACGAGCTGTCGGAGGGAAGGGTCGGCGCGGACGGCGAGGCCGAAGGCGTCCTCGGCCTCGCCGTCACGGCCCTTCTTGGTCAGGGCCTGTCCAAGGTGCAGATAGGCCGTGGCGGCCTTCGGGTTGGCGCCCACGATGTGCCGCAGGATCTCGATCGCCTGATCGGTGTCGCTCGTTCCGATCAGGATCGCCTTGTTGTAGAGCGCCGACTCGAAATCCGGATCGATCTTGAGCGCCTTGTCGTAAGCCGCGCGGGCGTCGGCCGTCCTGTGGTCCTGCTGGGCGACGACGCCGAGGTTGTACCAGGCGAGTTTGTTGGCGGGATCCAGGTCCAGGACCTGTCTGAAGCTCCTTGTCGCTCCAGAGAAATCCTTGTTCCCGCCCTGCTTGATGCCTGCTTGGAGCAGTCCCCCCACCTTGGGGGCGAGCCCGGCCGCGGGCCCCGATCCAGCCCTGGGTGTGGTCCTGGAGACCCCTGTGGACAGGTGAACCCAACCGGCCGCCACGTTGGCGGTGACGACCGCTGCTGCGAGTCCGGTCCACAGTCCCATCCGCTTTTTCACGGGGCTTTCCCTCATCGGTTCGGTAACGCGGCTGAGTCGGCCGGCGGGGCCACGTAGGGGGTAGCTGTGCGGACGGCACCCCTGGGGGCTTCGTCGCTCGGTGGGCCGCGAGCCCCGGCCGGCCATGAGGCTCACGGCCCGGGGGTTTATGGCGCGCAGACCACGTATCCGGTGACAGTTGTCGCGCTGTCCTCGGTTACCTGCCAGCCAGTGGCCGGGGAGCCGACGGGAGCGTTGTGGATGACCTTGTGGGTGCCTGTCGCCGGGTGGTCGTAGCCGCCGCTCACGGCGAATTTGCCGGCGGGGCACGAGACAACGACGTCGCCTGTTGTGGAAGTACCCGTGACGACCTGGCTCTGCGCCCCGGAGCTGCCGCCCTGGGGTCCTTGAGCTCCGGTGGTGCCTTGGAAGCCCTGGCCGCCCTGGATGCCCTGGGCTCCTTGGGATCCGGTGATGCCTTGGAAGCCCTGCGGGCCGGCGGCACCTTGGAGGCCTTGGTCGCCCTGGAGGCCCTGGGGTCCCTGGGATCCGGTGGTGCCTTGGAAGCCCTGGGGCCCTGCGGCTCCGGTTTCGCCTGGGTTACCTGGGTTGCCTTGGTTGCCCTGGATTCCGGGGATGCCTTGGAGGCCTTGGTTGCCCTGGTTGCCCTGGTTGCCTTGGAGGCCCTGGGGTCCGGTGGCTCCGGTTTCGCCTGGGTTGCCTGGGCTGCCCTGGATTCCGGGGATGCCTTGGAGGCCTTGGTCGCCCTGGTTGCCCTGGAGGCCTTGGAGGCCTTGGGGTCCGGTGGCGCCGGTGTCGCCCTGGTTGCCTTGGTTGCCTTGGATTCCGGGGATGCCCTGGAGGCCTTGGTCG
>NZ_JBEZKL010000012.1:0-15270 GCF_040704695.1 Streptomyces sp. NPDC048411 | reverse complement strand
AGGCCTTGGAGGCCTTGGGGTCCGGTGGCGCCGGTGTCGCCCTGGAGGCCTTGGAGGCCCTGGGGTCCGGTGGCGCCGGTGTCGCCCTGGTTGCCTTGGATTCCGGGGATGCCTTGGAGGCCTTGGTCGCCCTGGTTGCCCTGGAGGCCTTGGAGGCCCTGGGGTCCGGTGGCCCCGGTGTCGCCCTGGAGGCCCTGGGGTCCGGTGGCGCCGGTGTCGCCCTGGTTGCCTTGGTTGCCCTGGATTCCGGGGATGCCCTGGAGGCCCTGGTCGCCCTGGTTGCCCTGGAGGCCTTGGAGGCCCTGGGGTCCGGTGGCGCCGGTGTCGCCCTGGTTGCCTTGGATTCCGGGGATGCCCTGGTCACCCTGGTTGCCCTGGGGTCCGGTGGCGCCGGTGTCGCCCTGGTTGCCCTGGATTCCGGGGATGCCCTGGAGGCCCTGGTCACCCTGGTTGCCCTGGAGACCTTGGTTGCCCTGGGGTCCGGTGGCTCCGGTGTCGCCCTGGTTGCCCTGGTTGCCCTGGATTCCGGGGATGCCCTGGTCACCCTGGTTGCCTTGGAGGCCCTGGGGTCCGGTGTCGCCCTGGTCGCCTTGGGGTCCGGTGGCTCCGGTGTCGCCCTGGTTGCCCTGGTTGCCCTGGTCGCCCTGGATCCCAGGGATGCCCTGGTTGCCCTGGTTGCCCTGGTTGCCCTGGGGTCCGGTGGCGCCGGTGTTGCCCTGGAAGCCCTGCGGGCCTGTGGCTCCGGTGGCGCCCTGGGGGCCCGGGCGTCCTCGCGGGCCCCGTTCGTGCTCGCCCGGTCGTCCCTGCGGGCCCCGCGCGCCTGTATCGCCCGGTCGTCCCTGTGGGCCCCGTGCGCCCGGGCGTCCCTGCGGGCCTCGGCCCCTGTGAGCGCTGCCGCCGTCCCACCAATCCCGAGCGTCGTCGGCCGTCGGCAAGGTGCGGGAACCCGGATCGGCACTCACCGCGCCATTTGGGCCTGGCACCCCGAGTGCGTAATCGACTGCGGGCTTCTCGGTCACGTCGGCCATGGCGGCCGTCGACGAAGCTACGTTGACGATCAGGCCAAGTGTCCCTGCCGCGGAAAGCATTGTGACGGTTTGGACCCATGATCTGCGAAGCGACTGACGTTTCACACCGGAACCTTCCTGCAGAGCTGAAAGCGAATACGCAGGCATGCGCAAATGCGTGGGCGCGCGCCGGTACGTCGCGTTGGCTTGTTGGATGGTTTGAGTATGCACCCACCGTGTTGTGTGCCATGCCAACTCGCCGTGCAGTGATCCACTTTCGCCGAATCGGCCAGGAAATCGGAAGTGTGCGCCCTGGTCGGGGGCAATGGCAAATTCGCTGCGTCTCTTTGATTGGAGGGCGAACTCGCGCATGGGGGGCGAAGGTTGGTGCGTCATCTGGATGGAATGTTCTGACGGTCGGAAGAATTGACCTCGTCAGGAATGCCGAGAAGGTCCAACTGCCGACGGGGTGCGAGAGGCGCGGCTGGGCCGTTCAGTCGGAGGTCCGCCGACCGTCATTATCGAAAGGCTTTGGGGGTCGGAAATTGTTATCGGATGTGGTGGCGATCGGAATTCCGCTGACTCCTGACCGCCGCAGACTGGAAATCAGGTGGAGAATCATGGTGTGACAAAACTACCTATTCGAGTGTCGAGGAAAACCTCGCGCCGGTGGTTCGACATCCGGGCATATCTTTGTCCGCGGTGACATGTCTACGAGGATTGTTCCGGGCGGCACTGTGTTGACGCATATTCCGCGCGGCCCGAGTTCGTGGGCGAGGCCCGGCTCAGACCCAGAACGCCGGCCTCCGACGTGAGCGGGGCGGCACATTCGTCTCGGGCCGGGGTGGACGGGATCTGATGCCAGGCTCCAGTCGGCCGCGCTTTCGTTACGTCACTCGGTTCGCCTCGCCACGCAACGCGGCGAACCCCACGATTCACGCGTCAGGCATCAGGCCGGCGTCCCGGGCGGCCAGTGCCGCCTGGACGCGATTTCCGACTTCCAGTGTTGTCAGGATGCGACTTACGTGGGCTTTCACCGTGCTCTCGCTCATCCGCAGCCCACCGGCGATCTCCGAGTTGGTTGCCCCCTCCGCGAGTAAGGCCAGGACATCGCGCTCGCGCGGTGTCAGTCGGCCCACGCGTCCGCGCGCAGCCGAGGTCCCCGGCCGGGTGCCGCGATGGTAGCGGTCGATCAGCCGACGTGCGGCGGACGGATGCAGCATCGCCGAACCGGCGGCCACGACATGTACGGCCCGCAGGATCTCCGCAGGGTCCGAGTCCTTGAGCAGAAACCCGTCGGCGCCCGCTGCCAATGCCTCGTACACATATTCGTCCAGGTCGAAGGTGGTCAGAGTGATGACGCGGGGGGCATGCGGCAGGTTCCGCAGTCGCGCGATGGCCGCGATGCCGTCCAGCCTGGGCATCCGCACATCCATCAGGGCGACGTCCACCCGACGGGCGGCGGCCTCCTCCACGGCCTGGAGGCCGTCCGACGCCTGGGCGACGACCTCGATGCCGGCGTCGGTCGCCAGTAGGTCGGTCAGGGCCAATCGGACCAATGCGTCGTCGTCCACCACCATCGTGCTGATGATCCGAGCCCCGCTCATGTCTGCCCGCTCCGATTCACGGACCGCTTCCCGATCCTCTTCGCCACACCCTCGCACAAGGCCTTGGCTACGCCTTTGCCGACGGTTCTGCCCGCTCGTCCGCCGACCGGTCCGGCCGTACGGGTCGCGCCGTTCTCCTCGAAGGCTCTTCGGCTCGGCTCACCGTCCGGAGCACTCATGGGCAGACGGGCCGCGAGCCGCCATCCCCCATCCGGCTCCGGACCGTGGTCGAGAGAGCCGTGCAGCCCGGCCACTCGTTCGGCCAGCCCGATCAGGCCGAAGCCCCGGCCCACGCCTCCATCGGCCCGTGAAGCGGTCACTGCGGGGGGCGAGTTGACCAACTCCACCTCCGTGGCCGGTGCGCCGTAGTGCACCCGCAATCGCACCGCCGTGCCCGGTGCGTGTTTACGGGCGTTGGTGAGACCTTCCTGCACGAGCCGGTGCACCGCGAGGAGGTGAGTCGCGGGTACGGCACCGGGTTCCCCCGTCAGTTCGGCCGCGACATCCTGACCGATGGTCCTTACCTCGTCGAGCAGTTCGGACAGGTTTCGTAACGCAGGAGCCGGCACCTTTCTCTGCACGGGATCCCTGCCGTCCTCCCCCACCGCATCGTCCTCCGCACGCAGGGCGCCCAGCACGTCCCGCAGATCGGCCAGCGCCTGGGCAGAGGTGGCGCGCAGCAGTGCGATCCGCTCACCGATCTGCGGCGGGAGCGACTCCGCACGCAGGGCGAGTACCCCGGTGTGCAGCGCCAACAGGCTCAGCCGATGGGCCAGCACATCGTGCATCTCGGCCGCGATCCGGGCCCGCTCCGCCGACCTGGCCTGCTCGGCACGGAGTTCGACCTGTTCGTTCAGCGAATCGATGAGCCGCCGACGGCTGTGCCACCACAACCCGGCCGTCAACGCCAGCGCGAACAGCAGCGCGGCGCCGTAATTCGGCGTCACGCCTCCGCTGAGCGGCGGCGCGCACACCCAGGGCAGCGCACCGGCGATCACGCCCGTCGCCACCGCCACCCGCACCCGGCCCTGTGCGGTCAGGTGGAAAACCATCACGGTCATGGGTTCGTAGGCGCCCTGCGCACCCAGCGCCGCCCCGGCGAGAAGGACCACAGCGAGCGGGCTGCGCCAGCGAAGCGGCAGCAACAGTGCGGCGGCGACAGCCACAATCGGTCCTACGGAAAACAGTTGCACCTCGAAGCGGGCTTTGGCCAGCCCCTGCGCGACGAGTAACAGCACCCCGCCGGCCAGCAGCCACTCCATCCACACCGGACCCCGGTGGGGGTATTTGTGTTCCACCGACCGATCGTAGTCAGTCGAAGGGGCCGGGGCCCATCGGTCTTGAGTCGCAGCCACCCCCTACTTTCGTCGGGGTCGCGTGCGCCTCGGCCATGACGTCCGTACCGGTTCATCCGAACACAACGGCCGATTCCCGAAGAGCGCCCGCTCCCTAGCGTCATTGGTATGACTTCATGGCCCCGTTTCGCCGACACCCGGCTCTTCGTCACCGAGGCCGCGCGAGGCTTCCGCATCACCGGCGCGGTCGCACCCAGCAGCCGCCGACTCGCCGCCGCCCTCGCCGCACCGGTCACCGAGCGGGCCGGACAACCCCTGGATGTGCTGGAGGTGGGCGCAGGGACCGGGCCCGTCACCCGCTGTCTGCTGCCGCTGCTCGCTCCGGGAAGCACTCTGGACGTGGTTGAGGCGAACCCGCGCTTCGCCGCCGTCCTGCGGAACGTCGTCCGTGAATACCGGCCGGGCCGGGACGAACACGCGGCGCACGCGCGGACGCGGGACGGCCACCCCGGCGAGGCGTTCGTGCCGGTGCGGAGCGAGGACGGTGTCCGGGTCAGGATCCACGAAACGCGGATCGAGCACCTGAACACACGCCAGTCCTACGACGTCATCGTCTCCGGCCTGCCCTTCACCAATTTCGTCCCGGACACGGTGGCTTCACTGATGGACAGGTACTTCGAACTGCTGCGCCCTGGCGGTTCGGTGACGTACTTCGCGTACGTGGGTACCGCGCCGGCCCGCAGACTCGTCGCCTCTGCGGGCGAAGCGGCCCGTCACCGAGCCGTCGAGACCGTGCTCGCCGGGTACCGGCAGCGCGGCAGGGCGTCAGGACGCACCGTCTGGGCCAACGTCCCCCCGGCCCGCGTCTGGCGCGTTCGCCCGACGTCCACTCCTGGTGTTGGTGGCGAAGCAGGTCGGGCGCACTCCTCTCTCCTTCCGTCACGCCTCGGGCAACGCACCTCGTGACACCGGGAGGCTAGGGCGTGTTTCGAAAGTAGCGTCGTCCGCCCGCCTGGCAGGAGGGACTTTCGAAACACGTCCTAACGCGGCGTCACTGCCCCTCGTCTGCGAAGGAGTTCCGCAAGTCCGCGCCGGGTGGCCGCGATCACCACACGGTCCTCGGCGCGCAGCACGTACCCCGGGTGCAGGTTCCAGATCAGGCCCGACGGGCGGTCCGGGGAGGCGGGTGCGACGGTTGTCAGGCCGGAGTGGCGGTCCTCGCGCGGGGTCGCGTCCAGGGCCAGCACCCTCAACGCCCCCGCCCGGAACGCCTGCTCGACCGTCCGGCCCTCCAGCTGCGGGTGGCCCTCCACCTCGATCGCGGCGAACAGCATCACCTTCCGCTCGACCGGGATCGCGCCCAGGATCTGCCGTCCCATCATCGCGACGGCGAAGGACGGGGCGGCCAGATGGGAGACGGACCGGGAGCGGGTCAGGGCCTGCGGGTGGGCGGTGCGCAGGGTGCGGTAGACGGCGGTGGCGAACTCGTCGTCGAAGAGGCGCAGTGCCACCCGCAGATCGGGCTTGACCGAGCGGGCGTAGAGCGCCGCCTCCAGGTTGGTGGTGTCGATGCTGGTCAGGGCGAGAAGGGCGCGGGACCGCTGGATCTTCGCGGCTTCCAGGACGCCCTCCTGGGTGACGTCCCCGAGGACGACGGGTACGTGCAGCCGCCGGGCCACCGGGATACCGCGCGCGTCCGGGTCGTCCTCCACGCACACCACGGGGATGTCGAGTTCGCGGAGCCGGACCAGCACCCTCGTGCCGATCTTGCCGAGCCCCAGCAGCACCACATGGCCGGAGAGTCCGCGCGGCGGGCGGCGCAGGGACGACGCCGTACGCAGGGAGCCGAATGCTTCGAGGACGCCCGCC
Source organism: Streptomyces sp. NPDC048411 (assembly GCF_040704695.1). Lineage (NCBI taxonomy): Bacteria > Bacillati > Actinomycetota > Actinomycetes > Kitasatosporales > Streptomycetaceae > Streptomyces > Streptomyces sp. NPDC048411. The sequence continues at coordinate 9,492 of NZ_JBEZKL010000012.1, read as the reverse complement.
ACCAGCAGCGGCAGCAGCATCAGGCCGGCGATTCCGGAGAGCAGTTGGATGATCTGCCGCGCGGTGGGGTCGCCGATCGCCGGGTCACCCATCGCGAAGAGGTCGAGCAGGGTCAGGTACGCGGCGTGCAGGGGGTGGTCGCCCGTGGTGAGGGTGGAGGCGACGGCGAGGGCCAGGACCGCCGAGCCGACCCCCAGCGCCGACCAGCGCAGACGGCGCGAGAAGATCTGGCTCAGCGGGGCGCTGCGGCCCCCCATGCGCAGCCTCGGACCGTCCGGTGCGGCCTCGCGGATGGCTTCCAGGACCACCGTGCCGCGCCCGGTCGCCGCGGCCACCTGCTCGTGATCGGGCAGGAGTTGGGGCCCCTCGGCGCCGCTGCTGTCGGATCCTTCGGCCCCCGCCGGGTCGTGGGTGGTGGAGGAGAGCAGGGCGAGCGTGCAGAGTCCGGGGTCGGCGACCTCGCCCGGCCGGGGCGGGGTGCGTTCGACGGCCCGCAGGAGCAGGCCATCCGCCTGGACGACCTTGCTGGAACCGGTGAGCGCGGTCGCGGCGAGTGCCGGGGCGGCGGTGTCGGCGTCGGACAGGACGGTGGTGGACGCGTCCAGTGCCGTCGGGTCGAGTCCGGGGACGGCGACCGCGGCGGCCTGGTCGAGAAGGGTCTCCAGGTACTGCCCGAGCTTGCGGTTGTAGAGCCGGATGACCAGCCGGACGCGGGGGTTGAGGCGGCGGGCGGTCAGCGCGGCGCGGATGTTGCGCTCGTCGTCGTCGTAGACGAGTGCGAGTGCGGCGGCGGTGTCCACGCCCGCTTCCTCGAAGGCCTCGTCGGACGGCTCCGCGGCCTCCAGGATGCGGACCGCCTCGACGCCGGCGTTCGTGTCGTTGTCGGAGCTGCCGGTCGTCCCGTTTCCGCCGTTGCCCAGGTTACGGTTCATCGCCGCCGACATCCGGCCGAACAGCGTTGCCGCCCGGCCGCGCTGGGTCACCGGCAGATCGGGCCGGCGCGGATCGCGCCCCGGCGGCAGAAGCAGGGTGACCCGCTCCCCGTAGACGTACCGCAGCTCCACCGCCAGCCGCCGGGCGAGCGCGTCGTCGCCGCAGATGACCATGTGGCCGCTGAAGGGGGAGCGTTGGGGCTGCTGGGGAAGTGTGGACACGAATCCCAGCATGCCGTGCCCACCTCCGGGTGTTCGACTCATTCCGGCTGATCAGTGATCTTCGTGTGTCGTGGGGGTGCGTGGAGCCGCGTGCCGGGGGGACCGCTCCGGGCCCGCGAGCAGAGGACGTGGCTCCGATGCCCGGACGATCGCCGCCTCGACCGCCGCGATCCGGTCGGAGAGCAGGGCCAGTGCCGCGACCGCCCGCGAGACGGGGTCTGCGCTGCTCGGACCGGGCCGGGAGTTCGGGGAAGGGGTGCCGTCCGGGCCGCCGAGTGCCTGGGTGCGTACGTACGAGGCGGTGATCGCCGCCCACCGGTCCGCCTGTTCGGCCGTGAGGGTGCCGCGCAGAGCCGCCAGTTTCAGCAGGTTGGACTCGGCGCCCGTGGTGAGGGTCTGGGCCTCGCCCACGTAGTGGTCGTCGATGACGGCGGCCAGTTCGGCGTCGTTCATCACGGGCACGATCCGTTCGGCGATCTTGTTCATGTTGCGGTACGAGCCCTGCAGCCGGAAGGGCGGCTCGGTGCGCGTCGCGTCGGTCTGTGCGGCCGAGGCGATGTACGCGGCGTTCACGGCGAGAACGGTGTCGCGGGCAGTCACGAGGTGGCGCAGGACCGCGGTGATCCTGTCCAGCTCGGCCGGGGTGTACGGGTGGTCGAGGCGGTCCGCGCGCGCGATGGGGTCTCCCCTGCTCGAACGGAGTTGAGAGCTTGGGGAAGGGTCCGTGCCGGAGGCCAGGCGGACGAGCAGCGCGAGGTCCTCGCGGGAGCGGCCGGCGAGGGGGGCCAGCACCGGATTGGCGGTCAACGCGTTCTCGATGAAGCTCAGCGCGAAGACGTCGTCGCGGCCGCTCAGCACCTCGCCCAGGTTCCACACGTCGGCCCGGTTCGCGAGCATGTCCGGGATCCGGAACTGTTCGCCGGACTCGGTGTACGGGTTGCCCGCCATGCACACCGCGAACCGCTTGCCCCGCAGGTCGTAGCTGCGCGGCTCGCCGTCCCGGACGCCCTCGACACGGCGGGTGGCGTCACAGAGGGGGATGAACTTCTGGAGCAGTTCGGGTGACGTGTGCTGGATGTCGTCCAGGTAGAGGAGTGTGTTGTTGCCCGCCTCCAGTGCGAAGTTGATCTTTTCGACCTCCCGGCGGGCGGTCGCGCTGCGTGCCTGCGCGGGGTCGAGGGAGGTCACGTCGCGGCCGAGCGACGGGCCGCTGATCTTGACGAGGACCAGGCCGAGCCGGTCGGCGACGTACTCCATGAGTGTCGTCTTGCCGTAGCCGGGCGGCGAGACGAGCAGCAGGAGGCCCTGCGAGTCGGTGCGCCGGTCGGCGTCGGCCGTGCCGAGCTGCTTGGCGAGGCTGTCGCCGATCAGCGGCAGGTACACCTCGTCGAGGAGCTGATTGCGGACGAACGCGGACATCACGCGCGGCCGGTGGTCGTCGAGCCGCAGCCGGGCGCGTTCGGCGGTGACCAGGGCGGTGCGGGTTCGCTGGTAGGCGCGGAAGCCGGGGACGGTGCTCGCACGGAACTTCTGCGTGCGGGCGAGGAGTTCATCGAGGCGGACGGTCAGGCGACCACGGTCGATGCGTGGATGGGTGCCCAGCAGGCCGTCCACGGTCGCCGAGAGCGGTGCCTCGCAGTCGTAGCGGGTGAGCTCCGGCTCCGGGCAGAGTTCGACGGCGACCGCCTCGGCGAGATCACCGCTCGGGAGGTCCGTTCCGCTCGCGGAGGCGTACGAGGTCAGCCAGCCCTCGACGAGCTGGCGGCGTGCGGGGAGGTCGTCGCGGAGGGCCTCCAGATCCTCGTCGTACGCCGAAGTGCCGGTCGTGCGGCGGAACTTGTCCAGGAAGGTGCGGGCGGTCGCGCTCGTGACGAACCCGGCGGGGCCCGAGGTCAGCTCCTCGAAGAGGTACGCGGCGGCGGCGTGCGCGTCATCGGTTCCGATCCGGGCTGCCCATTCCTCCTGGAGCGCGGTGATCGCGGGCGCCAGGCCGAACGTCTCGCGGGCCCGGGCCAGGGAGGCGGCCCGGCGCGTCCAGGAGGCGCGGAGGGCGTCGTCCGTCTCGTACGTCCAGAAGAGCTGCGCCGCCGCCCGTACGGAGGGCGGGACACGCAGCAGGCCGGCGCCGGCCTGCAGTCGCAGCAGCGTGGTCAGGATGGCGGAGGCGTCCTCGTCGTGGACGCCGCGCTGATATCCCTCGTCGTACGCGTCCGCGGCCGACTCCTGTACGAGCAGGGCGAGGTCGGCCGGTTCGCGGGCGGCCAGCGCATCCGCGCCGTGCTCGTCCAGGAGGCGGGCTGCGAGGTGTTCGGCGCGGTAGACGGACGGGGACTCCGAGGGCAGCAGCTGGTCCCAGTACGGGCGGGTCGCCTCGAACGCCGGGTCGGTGACCGGAGCCCGGTAGTCGGTTCCGGTGACGGCGAACGCGAGCCGGTCCCCGGAGGGCACGAGCGTCAGGTCGAACGGCTGGGTGTTCACGGCGAACCGGTGTCGGCCGAGCCGGATCGTCGCCCCGCCGTCCGCGTACAGCTCGCTGCGGTCGCGCAGGGCCCGCCCCGCCTCCTGGCGGGCCGCCTTCAGCCGTCCGTCGAGCTCCTCGGCCCGCACCGGGTCGCCGAGCCCGCGCAGTTCGTCCGCCGTGCGCCGGACCTTGGCGACCATCGGATCGGAGGCGAAGTACGTGTGGACGGCGTCCAGGTCCGGGAGGGCGGACAGGCGCCGGGAGACGGTCTCCAGGACCCGGGCCGCCGAGCCCGCCAGCCGTTCGGCGCGGCGGGCGCGGTCGTCCTGCAGCGTCTGCTTACGGGCCGAGAACGCCTCGTACACCTCGGTCCGCCGCTCGGCCAGCTCGGCGAGGAAGTCGTCGTACTCGGCGAACCGGGACTCCAGGTTCTCCAGCTGAAGCAGGAGCCGGGCCAGTTGTTCGTCGCACGCGTCGGGGGAGTCCGCGGCGGCCAGCGCACCCGTGACCGCCTGCCCGAGCAGGGCGAACTCGGCGGCGAACTCCGCCCGCCCCTCGTGATCGAGGAGCTCGCGGCGGCGCGCGTCGAGCGTGGCCCGGGCCCGGTTCACACCGCCGAGGACCTCGGCGATCCGTTCCAGGATCGATGTGCGGACGGTCGCGTCCCCGATGTCGAGCCCGGCGACGACATCGGTGACCGTCGCGAGCCCGTCCGTCATCTCGGTCAGCCGGTCGCCGAGCGCGGTCGCGTCGGCGACGGTGGCGAGCGCGGACGCGTCGGCGGTGAGCTGCTCGATGTCGTGGTGGTAGTCCGTGAACGCGTCGTCCCGGCTCAGGAACGCGACCGCGCGCTGGGCGGCGGAGCTGAGATCGGCGGCGGTGGCCGCCGTCAGCTCGGCGATCCGGTCGGTGTCCGCGTACCGCATCTCGCCGAGCGTCGCCAAGTGGCCGTGCGCGCGGCGCAGTTCGGTGAGCTGGGAGACCCAGGCGGCGGCCGAGCGCGGGGCTTCGCCGCGGATGCGGCGGACGAGCGCGGTGAGGTGGTCAGCCGCGCCGGTGAGTGCCTCGGCGGCCTGCCGGGTCAGCTCCTGCACCGTCTCGAACTCGGCGAGGACTTGCTGCGCGGTGTCGTGCAGGGCGGTCAACGGGCCACTGAGCGAGCCGAGTTCGGGGTCGGTGAGCCAGTGGTAGCGGTCGGTGGTGCGGGTGCAGTCGGCGACCAGCCGGCCGTACACGGCCGTGGTCGGTGTGGTCCGCGTCGCGCTGTTCGCCAGCGCGAGACAGTCGGAGATGCCGCGTACCAGATCGGCGTTGCCGACCCGGGCGAGCGGACCCGTCCCGGCCGGGCGGGAGGCGGCATGGGTGTCGGAGACGTACGGGGTCTGCCAGCGCTGCACCGTGTGCACACGGGCCGGCTCGGCCGACGCGGTGTCCTTGAGCAGGACGAGGGTGCCGTCGTCGAGCAGCGCGTGGCCGCGGCAGAGCAGCGGGGTGGCGACCTCCTGACGGATCAGGTTGTAGGGGAGGAGCAGGCCGCGGCCGCCGTCCCGGGAGCGGAAGAGGTAGAGGACGTCCTCGCCGTTGGGGGAGCGGACGGCCCCCTCGAAGACCGGGTCGGCGAGTGGCTCGGCGAGGTCGAAGGTCTTGGTGGCGCCGGTGGTGAGGTACGTGCCGCCGGGGAAGATGATCCCCTGGTCCTCCGGAAGTCGGTGGCAGGCGGGCCCGATGGCGTCGAGGCGCTGCACGGTGGAGAGCAGCCTGTTGAAGACCAGGTGACGCCAGGCGTCCTCGTTGTACGGGCGGATCCGCAGCAGGATCAGGGGGCCGACCTCGGCGTATTCGACGTCGGCGTCGGCGAGGGACTGGAGGGGTTCGGTGACCGGCTCCTCGTAGATCCCGTGCGGTGTGTCGGTGTCGTCGGCCGTCTTGACGGTCAGGGTGCCGCCGAGCGTGTCGACGAAGAGCGCGCCGCTGCCGCCGATCGCGATGTGCGGGTGGCGGCCGGGGATGTGCGACTCGCGGCCCGCCGCGGTCCAGGTGAAGTCGTGCGACGGTGGGAAGACGTGGTCGCGGTCGCCGCGCGCGTCGAGGAACGCGCCGGGGGAGCCGTCCGGGGTGAGCGCCCAGCGCAGTACGCGGATGTCGTCGGCGGTCTCGCCGGTACGGAACACGGCGAGGAGCCGGCCGTCGACGCGGCGGAGACGGAGCAGGCGGGCGTCGCGGTAATAGCGGTGCAGGGTGGCGAACTCGCGTACGAAGGCCTCGTCGGCGAGGAGGGCGTCCCGGCCCGGTGACAGATCGGGTCCGTAGAGGGTGAGTACGTCCCCGACCTCGGCGTCGCCGCGTGCGCCCGGTCCTCGCTCGAAGCCGAACAGCAACTGCCCGCCCACGGCGACGAGATCGCGGGGCACGGAAGGGCGCTCCGTACGGATCCGCTCGGTGGCCAGGAGACGGAGGAGCGTCGAACCGAACTCCTCGGTGCGGCGGGCGTTGAGTGCTTCGGCGCGGTCGGTGAGCTCGGTGGCCTGTGCGGTGAGGCGGCGCCGCAGTACGTCGTAGGTGCCGGCGTCCACGGCAGGAGTCGGGTCGGTGTCCATCTCTGACCTTGCGTGGGAATCCCGGCCTTCAGGCCGGGCGGGAAACGCATCTTGATGATCGTAGCCGCGAAGCGGCGTGGTACGCTGCGGTTCTGCTTCGGCAGCGGTCAGGGCTTGGCCGTCATGAGATCCCTTGCGGTCGAGTGAGAAGCCGCCTCGTTTACGAGGGGGAGGAGTCACGCGTACGGCTCCCTGCGAGGTGTATGAGTCGGATGGCGCGGCTTCCGGCCGCGCTTTGTCCTCAAGTGCCGGATGGGCTTGAGGACAGAACGGCAACCGGGCGGACCCGGCGAACCAATGCGGTCACGGCACCAGGGCCGGACCGGCCCTACGCCACCGGCGTCCCGTTCCGCGACGCCGGGACGTCCGGAGTGTCCGCCAACGCCCCGACCGGCAGGTCCGCCAGACCGAGCTTCCGTGCCGAGTCCAGGAGCTGGCGGACCTGTCCGGCATCCGCACCCGCTCCCGGCGCCGCCAGCATCCGCATCAGCAGCGCCGACACCGTCAGGTTCTGCACATCGCCCGTCGTGACCGACCCGAGCACCCGCGTCAGGTCGTCCGTGAACGACGACGACCCGTTCAGCCACGGGCCTGCGAGTGCCTTCGCGGTGTCCGAGTTCTCCACGAAACCGTCCACGCTCTTGCCGAGCGAGATGGACGAGACGAGCCGGTCGAAGAAGACCGAATCCCCGCCGACGATGTCGATGTCCGCGTTCTCCAGACCGGTGGCCAGGACCGTCGCCTGCGCCTCGGCGACCTGCCGCTGCACATCGAGTCCGGCCAGCCGGATCTCCTTCTCGGCGGCGAGACGCAGCCGGTACTCCTCGTGCCCGCGCGACGCGTCGTCCAGCGCCGCCATCGCGGCCGCCTTCTCCGTGAGCCCGGCCGCCTCCGCCTTCAGCTTCTCGCCGATCATCGCCGCGTCCGCCGTGGCCTGCGCCTGCGTGCCCTCGGCTGTGGCGAGAGCCTTCAGCCGCGCACCCTCGGCCTCGGCCTTGAGCCGGGCGGACGTGGCCCCGGCCTCGGCGAGACCGGTCTTCTCGATGACATCGGCCGCCGCCTCCCGTACCTGCACTTCGGCAAGGCCGGGCGCCGCGGACTCCGCCTGGACGCCTTCGGCGAGCCGCAGCTTGGCCCGGGCGTCGAGGTCCGCGCTCTTCAGCCGGGCCTCGGCGAGGGTCAACTGCTCCGCCGCCCGGTGCGTGGCCGCCGCCTCGGCCGCCTCCGCCGCCTTGATGTCCTTGACCAGCTTCTCCTGGGCCTCCGCCTCGGCCGCGATGATCACCGACCTGCGGGTGCGCTCCGACTCCTCGACCGCCCGCAGCGTCTTGATGGACTCCTCCTGCTCGGCGACCGTACGGTCCACCGCGATCCGCTCCCGGATCACATCGGCGACCTCGCGGCGCTCGGCCTCGACCTCCTTCGTCGCGGCGATCCGGTTCAGCTCGGTCTGCCGTTCGCGTCCGATGACCTCGATCAGCCGGTCCTTCTCGATGCGCTCGTTCTCCACCGCGATGACCCGCTCACGGTTCTTCTGCGCGACGGCGATCTCCCGCGCCTGGTTCTCGCGCTGGATGCCGAGCTGCTCCTCGGTACGGATGAACGCGGTCTGCGCGCCGAGCCGTTCCTCCTCCTGGACCCGGGCGGTGGCCGCCTCCTCGCGGGCCCGCAGCGTCTCGACCTCGCGCCGTTGCTTGATCTCGGCCTCGGCCTGCCGGCGCTCCAGCTCCAGGATGGTCTCGCGGGCGTCGACGTTCTGCCGGGTGATCTCCTTCTGCTCGGTGCGCTGGTACTCGTTGGTGCGCACGTGCTCGATCGCCGTCAGCTCGGTGATCTTACGAATGCCTTGCGCGTCGAGGATGTTGGCGCCGTCGAGCTGCGCCATCGGTGTCTGCTCCAGGTGGTCGATCGCCGCGTCGTCGAGGTGGTAGCCGTTCAGGTCGGTGCCGATGACCCGGATGATGCGGTCCCGGAACTCCTCGCGCTTGGTGTAGAGATCGACGAAGTCCAGCTGTTTGCCGACCGTCTTGAGCGCCTCGGCGAACTTCGCGGCGAAGAACTCCTGGATGGCGGCCTTGTCGCTGGCCCGCTCGGTGCCGATGGACTGGGCGACCTTGATGACGTCCTCGACGGTCTTGTTCACCCGTACGAAGAAGTTGATGTGGATGTCGGCGCGGATGTTGTCCTGGCAGATCAGGCCCTCGCGCCCGGTGCGGCGCAGCTCGATCGTCTTCACCGAGATGTCCATGTACTCGGCCTTGTGCAGCACCGGCAGGACGACGGCTCCGGTGAAGGTCACGTCGACCTTCTTGGTCTTGGAGATGATCAGCGCCTTGCCCTGTTCGACCTTGCGGAAGAGCCGGCCGATGACGAGGAGCAGAGCGATCGCGATGAGCAGGACCACGGCGACGAGCACACCGAAGCCCAGGGAGATGGCATCCATGACAGTCCTTGACGGCTGGTGAGGAAGGTGAGAAGTGCGGGTGCCCGGCGGTGCGGGCGGCTCAGCGGGTACGGCGTCGGGTGCGTGGCAGCGGCTGTGGGGGCTTCGGCGGTCCCGGGTCGAGCGTCACGTCGTACGGCGAGACCCAGAAGAACTCACCCTCGTCGTCGTACGCGTACAGGAGCCCCGCACTGCCCGCCGTGAACGCCGCCTCATCGGTCTGCCGCAACAGCCTGACCTGCACCATCGCGGTCGAACCGTCGGCCGCCACGACTTCGGCCTGGCCGAAGTCGGAGCTGACGGAGCCGGTACGGACGGTGCAGACCCGGCCGAGGAAGTCCTGCCGGGACGGCGGGAGTTCGGCCGGGAAGTGGCGCCGGTATCGGCTGACGAGGACCCGGACCACGGCCCAGGAGATGAGCAGCGCCCCGGCGAGCACGGCACAGGCGAGCGCGGCCCGGGCGGTGCCGGTGACCGCGCTGCGGAGCAGCAGGACGGAACCGGTCAGGCTGGTGAACCAGGCGACGACGACCATCACGGACACCGAGACGGCAACCGGCACACCGCCGATCCCGGCCAGGTCGGTGTCGAGGTCGGCGTCGAAGGAGTGATGGTCGGCCGCGCCCGCCAGGACCAGCAGCCAGAAGCAGGTGACGACGATCAGAGCGGCGCCGAAGAGGACGGCGGGGAAGGAGGATGCGGCTCTCAGGAATTCCTGCATCGGTCCACTTCCCCTGCCTGTCGGTGGGGGTGCGGTGGAGGGGACCTTCGGCGGTGACTCCGGTGCCGCGGCGCCGCCTGCATGCGGCGCCGCCGCGACCCGGGGAGGCCCCCCCC
>NZ_JBEZKL010000011.1:89669-103479 GCF_040704695.1 Streptomyces sp. NPDC048411 | reverse complement strand
ACATGACCTGCGACACCGCACGCCGATCGCACGCACCGACCACCGCTGCGCCCGCGCTTCGCGCGGACAACGGGGAACTCAGAACAGGCCCTAGCCGATTCCCCCGTACGAGGGGGCGCTTCCGCTCAGATCCCGGCGGCCGCCGACAGGTCCCGCTTGATCCCCGCGAGCAGTTCGGCGCCCTTGGCCCGCGCGGCGGGCAGCTCGTCCGCCATACCGACCGGGACCACGACCTCCAGGTAGCACTTGAGCTTCGGCTCGGTGCCGCTCGGCCGGACGATCACACGGGCGCCCTCCAGGTGGTAGCGGAGTCCGTCGGTGGGCGGCAGCTGCTCCGTGCCCTCCGACAGATCCTCGGCCGAGGTGACGGCGAGCCCCGCGAGCGCGGTCGGCGGGGCCTCGCGCAGCCGCCGCATGGCGTCCGCGATGACCGACAGGTCCTCCACCCGGACCGACAGCTGGTCGGTGGCGTGCAGCCCGTGCTCGACCGCGAGGTCGTCGAGGAGGTCGAGGAGCGTGCGCCCCTGCTCCTTGAGTACGGAGGCCAGCTCGGCGACGAGCAGCGCCGCCGTGATGCCGTCCTTGTCACGGACGCCGTCGGGGTCGACGCAGTAGCCGAGCGCCTCCTCGTACCCGTACCGCAGGCCGTCGACACGGGCGATCCACTTGAAGCCGGTCAGCGTCTCCTCGTACCCGTTCCCCGACTTCTCGGCGATCCGGCCGAGCAGCGACGACGACACGATCGACTCGGCGAAGACACCGGTGGCGCCCCGGGCGACCAGATGGGCGGCGAGCAGCGCGCCGACCTCATCGCCGCGCAGCATCCGCCAGCCGCCGTCCACGGACGGGTCCGGGACGGCGACGGCGCAGCGGTCGGCGTCCGGGTCGTTGGCGATGACGATGTCCGGGTGCGCGAGCCGGGCGGTGGCGAACGCGAGATCCATCGCCCCCGGCTCCTCCGGGTTCGGGAACGCGACCGTGGGGAACGCCGGGTCGGGCTCGGCCTGCTCGGCGACGAGCACCGGCTCCGGGAACCCGGCGCGGGCGAAGGCCGCGGTCAGGACGGACGTGCCGACGCCGTGCATGGCGGTGTACACGACCTGGGCGGTACGCGGGGACCCGGCGTCGAGCACCGCGTCCGTACGGGCCAGATAGGCGTCCAGGACCTCGTCGCCGAGGATCTCCCAGCCGTTCTCCGGCCGGTCCACGCCGGCCAGCGGGCCGACCGCGGCGATCGCGTCGGCGATCTCCCCGTCCGCCGGGGGCACGATCTGCGAGCCGTCGCCCAGATAGACCTTGTAGCCGTTGTCGCGCGGCGGATTGTGGCTCGCGGTCACCTCGACGCCCGCGACGGCGCCCAGGTGACGTATGGCATACGCCAGGACGGGAGTCGGGAGCGGGCGGGGGAGGACCGCCGCGCGCAGCCCCGCACCGGTCATCACGGCCGCGGTGTCGCGGGCGAAGTCGGCGGACTTGTACCGGGCGTCGTACCCGATGACGACCGTGCCGCCGGTCTGTCCCTTCGCCTTCAGATAGGCGGCGAGCCCGGCGGCGGCGCGGATGACGACGGACCGGTTCATCCGCATCGGCCCGGCCCCCAGCTCACCGCGGAGCCCGGCGGTACCGAACTGCAGCGTGCCGGCGAACCGTGCGGCGAGCGCGTCGAGGTCCTCGGCGTCGATGAGCTTGGCGAGCTCGTCGCGGGTCTCGGGGTCGGGGTCCTCGGCGAGCCAGGTCCTGGCCTGCGTGATGAGGTCCTGCTGCACGGTGTCCGCCTTTCTGCGGGGTGAGGTGTTTTCCGGGTGCGGGTGAGTGGCAAGCCGCGCGAGGCGGTCCCGGGCGGGAGACACCGCCCGCCGCAGGGCGACGCCCGACGGTCAGATGCGGTCGAGCACCCGCGCGAGCAACGACCCCATCCGGGTCGCCGAGTCCCGCCCTGCCTGCAGTACCTCTTCGTGGTTCAGCGGCTCGCCGCTCAGCCCGGCGGCCAGATTCGTGACGAGCGAGATGCCCAGCACCTCCGCCCCCGCCTCCCGCGCGGCAATGGCTTCGAGCACCGTGGACATGCCGACCAGGTCGCCGCCCATGACCCGGACCATGTTGATCTCGGCCGGGGTCTCGTAGTGCGGACCGGGGAACTGCACGTACACGCCCTCTTCGAGGGTGTCGTCGACCTCCTTGCACAGCGCGCGCAGCCGCGGCGAGTACAGGTCCGTGAGGTCGACGAAGTTGGCGCCGACGATCGGGGACGCCGCGGTCAGGTTGATGTGGTCGCTGATCAGGACCGGCTGCCCGGGGCGCATGCCCTCGCGCAGACCGCCGCAGCCGTTCGTCAGGACAACGGTCTTGCAGCCGGCGGCGACGGCGGTACGGACCCCGTGCGCGACGGCGGCGACGCCGCGGCCCTCGTAGAAGTGCGTGCGGCCGAGGAAGACCAGGGCGCGCTTCTCGCCGATGCGGTACGAGCGGATCGTGCCGCCGTGGCCCTGGACGGCGGGTGGCGGGAAGCCGGGCAGTTCGGTCACCGGGAACTCGGCCTCCGGAGTGCCGAGCGCGTCGCCCGCAGGTGCCCAGCCGGAACCCATCACGAGGGCGACGTCGTGGGTCTCGGCACCGGTCAGCTCGCGCAGGCGGGCAGCGGCGTCGGCAGCGGCGGCGTGCGGGTCGCCCTGGATGTTGTCCGGAATAACAGATGCGTTCACGCGGAAGAGGGTAGCCGGTGATTCCCTACGCGCGTAGATGACTTTGCGCCGAGTCTGCCCGCGCCTGCTTGTACATTCATGCAAAAGTGCTGGTCCGGCGGGTCAGCAGGGGCGTTTGCGCAGTTCCATCACATAGTCGTGCGGCGCGCCCGCCGACTCGGCGGCGTCCGCGATCTCGCCCAGATAGCGGGCGGACGGCAGCCCGCCCTCGTACCCGTTCAGCACATACATCCAGGCCGGCTCCTCGCCGTCCAGGGTGTGCACCCGGACCCGCATCCGCCGGTAGATGTCGAGGCCGACACCCTCCCAGCGGTCCATGGAGTCCTCGTCCATCGGCGCGAGGTCGTACAGCGTCACGAAGACCTGCGAGCGCGGCGCCTCGACCACCGTGGCCAGCGCGCCTTCCCAGCCCATCTGCTCCCCGCCGAAGGTCAGCCGCCAGCCGTTGAGCCAGCCCGTGCCGCGCAGCGGGGAATGCGGTGCGCGGCGCGTCATCAGCCGCGCGTCGAGGTTGCCGGCGTACGCGGCGTAGAGCGACATGGGATCGAGGGTACGGGAGGTGACCCCGGGAGCGGCGATTCCCGTGCGGAAGACCCCGGTCGGCGCCCCCGGGAGAGCCGGTGGAGGCCCCGGTGAGGGGACCTCACCGCCCTCCTCCCGCGGTCCTGGCTCCTGCATGGAGGGCCCCGGGGCGAAGCATGTTGGCGCGTGCGGGACAATGGAGTACGTACTGCATACCCCCGGGGTGATCCCCCGGACCCCCGGCCGGGGCGGCAGACGGCCGCGGGATGAGATACGCGAGGCGGACTTTTCGTGACCCGGATCGTGATCATCGGCGGCGGACCCGGCGGCTACGAGGCGGCACTGGTGGGCGCCCAGCTCGGCGCGGAGGTGACCGTCGTCGACTGCGACGGCCTCGGCGGCGCGTCGGTACTCACCGACTGTGTGCCCTCGAAGACCCTGATCGCGACGGCAGAGGTGATGACCACCTTCGACTCTTCGTACGAGGAGTTGGGCATCATCGTCGCCGACGACACGCCGTACGTCGAGCAGGCGGCGCGGGTGGTCGGTGTCGACCTCGGCAAGGTCAACCGACGGGTGAAGCGCCTGGCGCTCGCCCAGTCCCACGACATCACCGCCTCCGTCACTCGTGCGGGGGCCCGGGTGACGCGCGGCCGCGGGCGTCTGGAAGGCCTCCAGGCCGCAGACGGCTCCCGCACGGTCGTCGTGACCGCGGCCGACGGTACGGAGGAGAGGCTCACCGCCGACGCCGTGCTGATCGCGACCGGCGGCCACCCCCGGGAGATCCCGGACGCGCTCCCCGACGGCGAGCGCATTCTGAACTGGACCCAGGTCTACGACCTCGACGAGCTCCCCGAGGAGCTCATCGTGGTCGGCTCCGGTGTCACCGGTGCCGAGTTCGCCGGTGCCTATCAGGCGCTCGGCTCCCGCGTCACGCTCGTCTCGTCCCGTGACCGGGTGCTGCCGGGCGAGGACCCGGACGCGGCCGCCGTGCTGGAGGACGTCTTCCGGCGCCGCGGCATGAACGTCATGGCCCGCTCCCGCGCCCAGGCGGCGAAGCGGGTCGGCGACCGGGTCGAGGTCACCCTCGCCGACGGCCGGGTCATCTCCGGTTCGCACTGCCTGATGGCGGTCGGCGCGATCCCGAACAGCGCGGGCATGGGCCTGGAGGAGGCCGGGGTCAGGCTCAAGGAGTCCGGCCACATCTGGACCGACAAGGTCTCCCGCACCAGCGCCCCCGGCGTGTACGCGGCCGGTGACGTCACCGGCATCTTCGCGCTGGCCTCGGTCGCCGCGATGCAGGGCCGGATCGCGATGTACCACTTCCTCGGTGACGCGGTGGCCCCGCTGAATCTGAAGACGGTCTCGTCGAACGTCTTCACCGACCCCGAGATCGCCACCGTCGGCTACAGCCAGGCCGACGTCGACAGCGGCAAGATCGACGCCCGGGTGGTCAAGCTGCCGCTGCTGCGCAACCCGCGCGCCAAGATGCAGGGCATCCGCGACGGCTTCGTCAAGATCTTCTGCCGGCCCGGCACCGGCATCGTGGTCGGCGGCTGTGTCGTCGCGCCGCGGGCGAGCGAGCTGATCCACCCCATCTCGATCGCGGTCGACAACAATCTGACGGTGGAACAGATCGCAAACGCTTTCACTGTGTACCCGTCCCTGTCGGGATCGATCGCGGAAGTGGCTCGTCAGTTGCACACCCGTAAGCTCGCGGGCGAGGCGTAAGCGCCTTCGGGAACCCGGCATTCCCCGGCAACCCCTGGCAACTCAGGTGGGTGGGAAGCCGTCGGACGATCAGTACGGGACAACAACGGGGCCGCCTATATCACTTGGCGGCCCCTTGTATGTACAACTTCTGTTATTCGGCGCAAACTGCTGAAAACTCTCGGATGGTCGCGTTACTGTCAGTTTCGTGTTCGCTGCAGAACGTCGTCAATTGATCCTCGAAATGGTGCGCGCCAACGGGGCGGTATCGCTCCGTGAGCTCGCCCGCGTCGTCCAGACCTCCGAAGTGACCGTACGGCGGGACGTGCGGGCACTGGAGGCAGAAGGACTCCTCGACCGCCGGCACGGCGGTGCGGTTTTGCCGGGCGGCTTTACGCGGGAGTCCGGCTTTCCGCAGAAATCCCATCTCGCCACCGCGGAGAAGACGGCCATCGCCGACCTGGCCGCCGGTCTCGTCGAAGAGGGTGAGGCCATCGTGGTCGGAGCCGGCACGACCACGCAGGAGCTGGCCCGCCGGCTCGCGCGGATCCCCGGCCTGACCGTCGTCACCAACTCACTGCTGGTCGCCCAGGCGTTGGCCCATGCCAACCGGGTGGAAGTGGTGATGACCGGAGGCACCCTGCGCGGTTCCAACTACGCCCTGGTGGGCAGCGGTGCGGAGCAGTCGCTCCAGGGGCTGCGGGTGTCGCGCGCGTTCCTGTCCGGGAGCGGACTCACCGCGGAACGGGGGCTGTCCACGTCCAACATGCTCTCGGCGAGTGTCGACCGGGCGTTGGTGCAGGCCGCCGCAGAGGTGGTGGTCTTGGCGGACCACACCAAGCTCGGCTCCGACACGATGTTCCAGACGGTACCCACGGACCTGATCACCCGTCTGGTGACGGACGAACCTCCGGCCCACGACGAGCGGTCCGCCACCGAGTTGCAGGCACTGGCCGACCAGGGCGTACAGATCGCGGTGGCCGGGGCGGGGATGGGCCCGGTCGGAACCGACTCCCACCCGCCGGGGCGCCAGGCGCGCCGCGACATGCCCCTGCCCGGTCAGCGGCGCACGCATAGCGGTCCGGGGCCGCAACTGCGCAGCGCGGCTTCGGCCCTGACGGATCAGCCCCCGGGCGACCGCGCCCGCGTGGCGGACCTCCGTCGCCGCTGACGGCCTCCCCCGGCGATAGGGAGTGGATCGGCGAGCGGAGTCGCAGGGCGTCGGGACCCACTCCCTGTCGCGGGGGAGGCCGTAAGGCCATCGGGGTAGTGCCCCGATGGACTCAGCGCTCACGTGCCGGACGGGCTTGATGGGGCCGACGGAACCCGGCCCCTCCGGCGATAATTGCGGAGCAGTCTCAGCCGGTCGCCGCCCGCGGCCCCTTCAGCCCCTGCAACGTCAGCGTCAGCAGTCGCCCGGCCAGCGCCGGATCCTCCGGCGCCTGCTCCGCCGCCAGCGCGATCGCATTCGTCAGCTGCATCAGGTCGCCGATCGACACGTCCGCCCGCACCGTCCCACTCTCCTGCGCCCGTGCGAGCAGCCGTGCCCCCGCCTCGCGCAGCGGCACGTTGCAGTCGGACAGGGCCGAAGTCTCGTCCCTTGACGTCGACATGAGTGCCTGCGCGAGCCCGCGGTACTCACCCGCATGGGTGATGATCGCGCCGAGCCAGTCCACCAGACCCGCGCACGGGTCCGCCTTCGCCAGCTCGTGGGAGCGGGCGAGCAGTGAGGCGACCGCTTCCTGGAACACCGCGCTCATCAGCGCGTGCCGGTTCGGGAAGTGCCGGTACAGCGTGCCGATCCCCACGCCCGCCCGACGTGCGATGTCCTCCAGTGAGGCATCGGTGCCGTGCTCCGCGAACGCCGTACGGGCCTCGCACAGCAACCGGTCGTAGTTGCGGCGCGCGTCGGCGCGCATGGGCCGGCCCGGCGTCTGTGCCGTGCTCATCGCCATTGCGCAGTCCTCCCTTTTCCGCCCTTGGGGTCCAGGATGCCATTGCGCAAACTTACGGCCTCCCTGACGACAGGGAGTGGGCTTCCGACGCCCGCTGATCCACTCCCTACCGCGGGGCCGGACCGGAACCCCGCCGCGGCACCGGGACGGCGCCGGCACACGGCAAGGGCCCCTGCGGAGTCGTTCGCGCGACTCCGCAGGGGCCCTGGGACGGCTCCGTGGATCAGTCCTTGATCTCGCAGATCACGGCGCCGGACGAGACCGAGCCGCCGACCTCCGCGGCCAGACCCTTGATCGTGCCGGCGCGGTGCGCGTTGAGGGGCTGTTCCATCTTCATGGCCTCCAGGACGACGATCAGATCGCCCTCGTTGACCGCCTGGCCCTCCTCGACTGCGATCTTGACGATCGTGCCCTGCATCGGGGACGCGAGGGTGTCGCCCGAGACCGCGGAGCCGGTCTTCTTCGCCGCGCGGCGCTTGGGCTTGGCGCCCGCCGCGAGTCCGGTGCGGGCCAGGCTCATGCCCAGCGACGAGGGCAGGGAGACCTCGAGACGCTTGCCGCCGACCTCGACGACGACCGTCTCGCGGCCGGCCTCCTCCTCCGCCTCCGTCTCGGCGGGGGTGGTGAAGGGCTTGATCTCGTTGACGAACTCGGTCTCGATCCAGCGGGTGTGGATGCGGAACGGGTCGCTGGTGAACGCCGGGTCGGCGACGACCGCGCGGTGGAACGGGATCGCGGTGGCCATGCCCTCGACATTGAACTCGGCCAGTGCGCGCGCCGCCCGCTGCAGAGCCTGCTCACGCGTCGCACCGGTCACGATGAGCTTCGCCAGCAGCGAGTCCCAGGCGGGGCCGATGACCGAGCCGGACTCGACGCCCGCGTCCAGGCGGACCCCCGGACCGGTCGGCGGCGCGAACTCCGTCACCGTGCCCGGGGCGGGCAGGAAGCCGCGGCCCGGGTCCTCACCGTTGATCCGGAACTCGAACGAGTGCCCGCGTACCGCCGGGTCGTCGTAACCGAGCTTCTCGCCGTCCGCGATCCGGAACATCTCGCGGACCAGGTCGAGACCGGTGACCTCCTCGGTGACCGGGTGCTCGACCTGGAGACGGGTGTTGACCTCCAGGAACGAGATCGTGCCGTCCAGACCGACCAGGAACTCCACGGTGCCCGCACCGACGTACCCGGCCTCCTTCAGGATCGCCTTCGACGCCGCGTACAGCTCCGCGTTCTGCGCCTCGGACAGGAACGGCGCGGGGGCCTCCTCGACCAGCTTCTGGTGGCGGCGCTGCAGCGAGCAGTCACGGGTCGACACGACGACGACATTCCCGTGGCTGTCGGCCAGGCACTGCGTCTCCACGTGCCGCGGCTTGTCGAGGTAGCGCTCCACGAAGCACTCCCCGCGCCCGAACGCCGCGACCGCCTCACGGACCGCGGAGTCGTACAGTTCCGGGATCTCCTCCAGCGTCCGGGCCACCTTCAGCCCGCGACCGCCGCCGCCGAACGCCGCCTTGATCGCGATCGGCAGCCCGTGCTGCTCGGCGAACGCCACGACCTCAGCGGAACCCGACACCGGGTCCGGGGTGCCGGCGACCAGCGGCGCACCGGCACGCTGCGCGATGTGCCGGGCCGCGACCTTGTCGCCCAGGTCCCGGATCGCCTGCGGCGGCGGACCGATCCACGTCAGCCCGGCGTCCAGCACGGCCTGGGCGAACTCGGCGTTCTCCGACAGGAAGCCGTAGCCCGGGTGGATCGCGTCCGCCCCCGAGTCCTTGGCAGCCTGCAGCACCTTGGCCATGTCCAGGTAGCTGGCGGCCGGTGTGTCACCGCCCAGAGCGAATGCCTCGTCGGCCGCACGCACATGCAGAGCGTCCCGGTCCGGGTCGGCGTAGACGGCCACGCTCCCGATCCCGGCATCCCGGCACGCCCGAGCAACACGGACAGCAATTTCGCCACGGTTGGCGATGAGCACCTTGCGCACGATGGCTCCCTCCTTGAAACAAGCTGAGTTTAGGGACTACCGACACGGCCTTACGACCCGTCCCCATTGGTGAGCTTGCCCACACGGAGCGTGATTCGAGGCCTGCTCGAAGCGCGAAATCCCTTGTGGCACCACGGTACGCCGGGTTTCATGACCCCACAGTAGCCACGAGGTGTGGTCCGGGTCTCTGTTCATAGGAGCGCCAGCTCCTGGCGTTTCTTTGTTGAGTACCTACTAGCGGGCGGGGTTTTCTTTGCGCGACGCACGAGGGGCACGACAACGCGGAGTTCGTGTGCCGAGTGTGATCCGTGTCCGGGTGCGGAAAGAGGGAGGCAGGGCGGTCTGAACTCTTGTCCGAAGGATTACCCATGAGTAGGGTCCGCGCTATCGCACGTACTGCAGGTAACAGGGGGTGGGCGCCGTGGTGCGCAGACCGGTGGTTTTCGTGGCCGCGATCGTGCTGTTCGTGGAAGCCGCGGGCATGGTGCTCGTCAACGGCATCCTGGCGACGGTCGTCGACAACCAGGAGATGTCACTGGCAGGGCTCGATCCGGCCGCCATGTCCGCCGGGGCGTGGGCGATGGGCGGCGTGGCCGGCCTCTATCTGTTGCTGTGCGGTCTCGTCCTGCTGGTGACCGGCATCCGTGACCGCGCCCCCGGCCGGGCCGGCCGGTTCGCCCTGATCGGCTGCGCCGTGGTGCACGGGGTGCTGGGCGCGCTGACCGTGGGGCTGGTCGGCTGGGCCGCGTTCGCCTTCATGATGGTCGTGCTCGGACTGATCGTGCTGACTCTGGTGGCGTACGGGACCGTGCGTGAGAAGGGCGACGGCGAGGCGGACGGGAACGGCGGCGCCGAAGAGGGTGCTCCGGCGCCCGCGTAACCCGCCCGCGCGTCAGACCCACAAGTCGGTGACGGAGAAACCCAGTTCGCCCAGGAGCCGGCGCAGCAGGGGCAGTGAGAGCCCGATGACATTGCCGTGGTCGCCCTCGATGGAGTCGATGAACGGTGCCGAGCGCCCGTCCAGCGTGAAGGCGCCCGCGACATGCAGCGGCTCGCCCGAGGCGACGTAGGCGGCGATCTCGGCATCCGTGGGCTCACCGAAGCGGACGACGGTGGACGCCGTCGCGGACGCCGTACGCCCGGTCGCCGTGTCGATCACGCTGTGGCCGGTCTGCAGGATCCCCGACCGGCCGCGCATGGACTTCCAGCGGGCGGTGGCGTCCTCGCTGTCGGCCGGCTTCCCGAGCGCCTCGCCGTCGAGTTCGAGGACCGAGTCGCACCCGATGACCAGGGCCCCCGCGGCCTCCGGACGGCCGGCCACCGCGGCGGCCTTCGCCTCGGCGAGGACCAGTGCGAGCTCGCCGGGCGTCGGGGCGGTCAACGCGTCCTCGTCCACACCACTGACGATCACCTCGGGTGCGAAGCCGGCCTGGCGCAGCAGGCCGAGACGGGCGGGGGAGGCGGAGGCGAGCACGAGACGGCGCTGATCAGTCATACCGGCCATCGTAGAAGGGCCCGCCGCGCCGCAGTACCACGCATCCACGGCCTCGGCGCCCACGGCGTCAGCGGGTGCCCAGCGCCAGCATGATGACGACCATGGCGAGCGCAAGCACCAGCCACACACGCCGCATCATGTCCTGGGCGTCGCGCAGCTCTTTCGGGGGCTTGTTCTCAGGGTCGGACCACAGCATGATCCCGATCTTGCTGCGGCCGCCCCCGCGGCGCCTGAGTACGGGTACTCAGGCGCCCTGGTGCGTACGCACCAGGGCGCTCCGCGGCCACATGGCGGGTTCCGGGCCTCCGAGGACACCGTGCGGCCGGACGGTTACCCCGGCCAGTACGTCCGCGCCCAGGCCAGCGGGCCAGGCCGGTGGCGCTCCCGGCGGGCGATGCGGCCCGGGTCGGACCACCGCTCGGGCAGCGCGGGCGCGCCGGACGACACAGCGGCCGTCGCCGCGGCGCGCGCCTGGACCACTGCCAGTGCGGCGGCCAGCTCCTCCGGGGTCGGGTTGCCCCGTACGACCTTGATCATGGTCAGGACCCTTTCTAGAGGGGGATGTTGCCGTGCTTCTTCGGGGGCAGCGACTCCCGCTTCGTACGCAGCTGGCGCAGCCCCTTCACCACGTGTGTCCGGGTGTCGGACGGCATGATCACCGCGTCCACATAGCCGCGTTCGGCCGCCACGTACGGGTTGAGCAGCGTGTCCTCGTACTCCTGGATCAGCCGCGCCCGGGTCGCTTCCTGGTCCTCCGCCTCTGCGATGGTGCGGCGGTGCAGGATGTTGACGGCGCCCTGCGCCCCCATCACCGCGATCTGCGCGGTCGGCCAGGCGAGGTTGATGTCGGCGCCCAGGTGCTTGGAGCCCATGACGTCGTACGCGCCGCCGAACGCCTTGCGGGTGATCACCGTGATCAGCGGGACGGTCGCCTCCGCGTACGCGTAGATCAGCTTGGCGCCGCGCCGGATGATGCCGCCGTACTCCTGGTCGACGCCGGGCAGGAAGCCGGGGACGTCGACGAAGGTCAGCACGGGCACGTTGAACGCGTCGCAGGTACGGACGAAGCGTGCGGCCTTCTCGCTCGCGTTGATGTCCAGACAACCCGCGAACTGCATCGGCTGGTTGGCGACGATGCCGACGGGGTAGCCCTCGACACGCCCGAAGCCGGTGATGATGTTCGGCGCGAACAGGGCCTGTGTCTCAAGGAACTCGCCGTCGTCCAGCACATGCTCGATGGCGGTGTGCATGTCGTACGGCTGGTTCGCCGAGTCCGGGATGAGGGTGTCGAGCTCACGGTCCTCGTCGGTCACCGCGAGGTCCGCCTCCTCCGGGAAGGCGGGCGCCTCGGAGAGGTTGTTCGACGGCAGGTACGACAGCAGCGACTTGACGTACTCGATGGCGTCCTTCTCGTCACCCGCCATGTGATGCGCCACACCCGAGGTGGTGTTGTGCGTACGGGCGCCGCCCAGCTCCTCGAAGCCGACGTCCTCACCGGTCACCGTCTTGATGACGTCGGGGCCCGTGATGAACATGTGCGAGGTCTGGTCCACCATCACCGTGAAGTCGGTGATCGCGGGGGAGTAGACCGCGCCGCCCGCGCACGGGCCGACGACCAGCGAGATCTGCGGGATCACCCCGGAGGCATGGGTGTTGCGGCGGAAGATCTCCCCGTACATGCCGAGGGCCATGACGCCCTCCTGGATACGGGCGCCGCCGGAGTCATTGATGCCGATGACCGGGCAGCCGGTCTTCAGCGCGAAGTCCATCACCTTCATGATCTTCTGGCCGAAGACCTCGCCCAGGGAGCCGCCCAGGACCGTGAAGTCCTGGGAGAACACCGCCACCGGGCGGCCGTCGACCGTGCCGTAGCCGGTGACCACACCGTCGCCGTAGGGGCGGTTCTTCTCCATCCCGAAGTCGGTGGAGCGGTGACGGGCGAATTCGTCGAGCTCCACGAAGGAGCCCTCGTCGAGCAGGAGATCGACCCGCTCGCGGGCGGTCAACTTGCCCTTGGCGTGTTGCTTTTCGACCGCGCGTGCGGAACCGGCATGCGTCGCCTCGTCGATACGGCGCTGCAGGTCCGCGATCTTGCCCGCGGTGGTGTGGATGTCGATCTCTTCCGGCTCGGACATCGGGTGGCGGCTCCCTGCCTGGTCACGGGGACGACTGACTGGTGGGTTCTACGGCTGCGTGCGCGGCCGGGTGCGCGAGGACGGCCGGGCAGGCAGATGCCGAAGGTGCTGAATGGCTACTGATCCGTAGCGTATCGGCGCGGATACCGTTCGGCAGTGCGTCGTTTGCCACACCTAGGGTGGCTTGCATGACACCTCCAGATGCGTCACAGAACCGCTGGTCGGACCTGGACCGGCCGCCCCTGAACGTCGCCGCGCTGCGCCGCGGACTGCTGCGGCCGGGCGGACTGTGGACCTCGCTCGACGTCGTGGACACGATCGGTTCCACCAACTCCGACCTCGCGGGACGGGCCGCGGAACTCACCGAGGGCACGGTCCTGATCGCCGAGGAACAGACCTCGGGCCGAGGCCGCCTCGACCGGACCTGGACGGCGCCCGCCCGCTCCGGCCTGTTCTTCTCCGTCTACCTGACCCCCGGCGAGGGCGTACCGGTCCATCGCTGGGGCTGGCTGCCGCTGCTCGCGGGCGTCGCGGCGGCAACCGGTCTGGCAAAGGCGGCGGGCGTCGACATGGCGATGAAATGGCCGAACGACCTGCTGGTCACGGTGGCGGGCGAGGAGCGGAAGGCGGGCGGCATCCTGGCCGAGCGCGCCGCGAACGGCGTCGTGGTCGGTATCGGCATCAACGTCTCCCTGCACGCGGACGAGCTCCCCGTCCCCACGGCCGCCTCCCTCGCCCTGGCCGGGGCGGTCTCCACCGACCGGGAGACGCTGCTGCGGGGCGTGCTGCGCTCGCTGGAGCACTGGTACGGGGAATGGCGCGCGGCCGACGGCGACGCGGCGGAGAGCGGCCTCCAGGCGGCTTACGCGGCGGGCTGCGCGACGCTGGGGCGGACAGTGTGCGCCCAGCTCCCCGGCGACCGCTCCCTCACGGGTGAGGCGGTGGCGATCGACGGTGACGGCCGCCTGATCCTGTCCACCGAGGAGGGCCTCCAGGAACCGGTGTCGGCGGGCGACATCGTCCACCTGAGGGGCACTGGCTAGCGCCTTACCGGGGTGCCCACCACCCACAGGCCCCCCACGCCCGGTACGGGGCCGCCCCCGGTTTGGGCCCGCCTCATACCGGGGTGTCCGGTCCGGCCGTCGCCCTCGTGGAAACCACCCACCGGGGAGCAGCCACCCACGCCCCCGGCGCGGGCCGACCCCGTACCCGGGTGCCCGGTCCGGCCGTCGCCCTCGTGGAAACCACCCACCGGGGAGCAGCCACCCACGCCCCCGGCGCGGGCCGACCCCGTACCCGGGTGCCCGGTCCGG